>DAOVRZ010000121.1:0-16327 GCA_030627905.1 Halanaerobiales bacterium | reverse complement strand
TTCCAGAGCATGAAAAGCCAAAACGAATGCATACGCTACGAACATTGCTCACGAAAGTGGCTGGTCGCTTTATCCGCTCAGGGAGATATAGTACGTTCAAACTTTGTAGTAGTTATCCATACAAATGTTTTTTCGTTGATCTGTTTGAACGAATAGAGTTATTACCTTCGTTTGGATGACAGTAACGACGTCATTTCTGTAAAATCAAAATTTAGAAAGTAAGACCAAGGGATAAGTCTATACTTTTTTTAGGAGTAATAGTTTATCTGACTTTCTTTTTTTGAGAATAAATAATGAAAGTGAATCCGTCAAAACAATTTTTACATTTGTTGTAACTTAGAGTATGTTAATATGATGTATCCTTTTATTTTAAAGTTTCATGAATAATTCGGGATGAATTATCTAGATTTAAAGAAATCAGATAAGCACGGGAATTTTTAAATATTTGCAGGAGTTATTGGTAATAGTAAAAAATAAGAAGACAGCGAATTTTTGTGAACATATTATTGAAAATTGTATAATATATATGAACAGCAGATACCGAATTTAGATCTTTACAATTACCAGTTATTGTGATACACTTAAATTAACAAAATAACCTGTTTATAAAAAAAGGGGGTTATTTTTATGGGTAAGTTAATAAATTTTAATGATTATTTATTCAAAAAGGAATTAGTTAAAATCAAGTTATCTAAAAAAGATATTATGAATGCAAAAAAAACCTTACTAAGTGATGATGACTATGATTTATATGAAGATATCAAAAAAAATAGCTGTGAAGAGTTAAAAGAAATGTAGGTGTTTTTTATGGGTCAAACTATAAAAGATTCTGATTTAAAGAGTAATATTGTTGTAAGATCTGGTTTTGAATTTAATGAGAAATTACCTTTAGGCTTTTTTGAATTTGATGATGATACTGATAGAAGTGTTTTGAAAAGTAAAGAATTACATGTCAACTCTGAGTTTGGGGGAAAATTGGTAATTAAAGAATATGGATTTGAACCAGTTTTTGATGGGGGCAAGCCATATTCGCCAGAAGTATTTGTTGTTTAAAGAGCAAAAGCTAGGAAAGTGCTAATGTTACAAAATATAGAATTCACAAATGAATTTACTGATAATATATTCATTATCCCTATTCAATCTTTAAGACAACCTGTGCCAGATAATTATTCATATGTTAAGGATTATAACAAAGCATTATTAGAGTACAACAAAATAAAAAATAGAGATGAGGATTTTTATGACTTATATTACTTTCCTCATATAAAAGACGATGGGACTATTTATGAAAGAGTTCTGGTTTTAAGTGACGCTAGATTTGTACATAGGTCGATGCTATTTAAAATAATGAATGAAGATGGATTAAATGAAAAAGAATTAAGGGAAATAAATATAAGAATAAGCAAAATGTTGGACATTAAAGAAATAGAAAGCTGTAAAACATGTAAGTCAAACTGTGAAAAATGTGAACTGTCTTATATGTATAAAAGCATAAAAGGGATAATGGAGAGAACTGAAAGAGAATTTAATAAGAAAAATGCTTAAAAATCCTACCTTATATTATAAAGGTAGGATTTTATTAGTGATAGATTATTTTATCGAAACTTATCTGAGTTAAGTATAAAAAATATCTAACAAAAGAGCAAAAATTACCCTTCGCTTCCTGCAAAGAAGATGATATACTCTTCGCTCGGGAGGTGTTAGTCAGGTTGAAAGTCCAGCATTTCAATCTCTAGTTCAATTTGTGGAAAAATGTTTGTACAACAATTTATTCAAATAAGGTGAGGACTTCTGTTTCAGCAGGAGTTCTTTTTTTGCCATGATTTACAGCTAGTTTTATTAAGAGTGCTTATGTTATACTACTCATAGTAATAAAATTAAAGAAAGGTAGGAGAAACATGCTAAAAAAAGTGCTAATATTCACATTATTGGCTATGGTAATGATCACAACTTTTCCTTTCCAAAGAGCCGAAGCATACACCTGGCGATATTCGGATTCCAACTATTCTACTAGATATTCCACAAGTAGTCCGACTTTTCAGAAAAGCTATACAGGAACAACAAGTTCTGAAATAAAGTATGGTTCAACTGGAACTAAGGTGTTGGAAGTACAAAAGTATTTAAAAAATCTAGGATATGATTTACGTACTGAGAATGGTAGATATGGTTATTATACTTTAAAGGCTGTATTAGATTTCCAGAAGAAAAATAATTTGAGTGCAACAGGTCGAGTTGATACTAAAACGTTAGCAGAGTTGAAAAAAGTAATAACAACTAAAGTTAACACACCTGTATCTCAGCCTATTCCTTCGAAACCATCTCCTACCCCAACTGAACCAACCCCTGTTCAGACTGTAAAACCATCTACTCCTTCAAACAGTCAAGTTCAGGGATTAACTGCTGATGAAAAGCAGATGTTTGATTTGGTTAATAGTGAACGAAATAAGAATGGACTAGTTCTTTTGAAGATCGATATGGACTTGGTTCGACTAGCAAGATTGAAGAGTAAGGATATGATTGATAAGAATTACTTTAGTCATACTTCACCGACATATGGCTCACCTTTTACAATGATGAAAAATGCTGGTATCGTTTATCGTACAGCTGGTGAGAATTTAGCTGGTGCAGGTTCTGTAAGTAGAGCTCATACCAATTTGATGAATAGCTCTGGGCATCGTGCTAATATCCTAAATTCTGCTTATACTCATATTGGAATTGGGATTGTCGATGGTGGTTCTTATGGTAAAATGTTTACACAGATGTTTGTTGGAAGATAAAATATGATTTACTCAAAGCCGATCTGCATTAAGCAGATCGGCTTTTTTTAACAATTCTATCTTATGCGCCATATAATAAAGTAACTAACCAATGAAGGGAGGCTAAAATATTGAATGGTAGAATAAAGAATGAACAGGTTAGGGGAGTAAGACTTCCTGTTCAAGCGGAAAAAATTAAAGAGATTCGTGCAGATGTTAGGGATATTAAGATAGATATTATTATGGATAAAGTGATAATTCAGGGAGTTGTTCATAAGCAGATATTTTTTGTAGATCTGGAAGGTGTAGTTAGGCATTTTCCTGAAGATGTAAAATTCAGTACTTTCATTGATATTCCAGGCGCATTACCTGGTATGCAAGCGCAAGTAGATGTGATTATAGAACATATCAAAGCTGAATTAAGTGAAGATGGGAGATCATTGGCCCAGAAGATTATTTTACAAATTTTCATCAAAGTTGAAGAAGAGGTGCAGTTGAATGTTGCAACTGATCCTTATGGTTCACTGGTCAAAGTGGAAGAAGTGATTGGTGAAAATATAAAACAGGAAATGGTTACAAATGAAGTTGAATTGCCAGTATCTGCGATAAAAATTAGTGATATAGTTGCTACTATCAATGTGACAGATACAGAAGTAATTAGGGATAAAGTTATAGTTCAAGGGATTATTCATAAACAAGTTTTCTTTGTCGATGAAGAAAATGTTGAGCGACATGTGGCTGAAGATATTTCATATAGTTCATTTATAGATATTCCAGGTGCAGAGCTGGGAGATAATGTACAGGTAAATGTGACTATAGAATTGATTAAACGAGAGTTGAATGAAATCCCTGGAGATATTTTATCCCAGGAGATTGTTTTTGAAATATTTGCTAAAGTACATCGAACAATACAAATGAATATTTGCACTGGAATTGGCCCATTGATTAAACTGCCGATAGTAATTGGAGAAGAGATAAAACAGGATTTGATTACTAGCGACATTTTTCTTAATCTTCAGGCAATTAAAGTGAAAGAGATCTTAGCATCCTTTAGAGATTTACGTACAGTGATAATTAATAATAAAGTGATCGTGCAGGGTATTTTGCATAAACAGATTTTCTATATTGATCAGAATAATATGGAACGCCATCAAGCAGAAGATGTTCAATTTAGTAACTTTTTAGATATCCCTGGTGCAGAGCCAGATCATGATGTAGATTTTAGTTCAGTAATTGAGGATGTCGTTTTTGAACTAAGATCAGATAATTCAGTACATCAAAAAGTTGTTGTTCAATATTTTGTAAAAGTAACAGAAATGACTCAAATTAATGTGGTTCTAGGTAGTGGGCCTCTTTTGAAAGTGAAAGAAGTAATTGGTGAAAATACCAAACAGCTTTTAGTTGAAGAAGTCCTTCCTGAAGCTATACTACCAATTAACATTTCCAGTGAGGTAATACGTCTTGTTTCTGGAGAAGAGGTAGAGGTTCAAGAGATTTTAAGTAATACATTTTGTTTACCTTTTCCAGTTGTAAAAGTTAAATCTATAGAACCAACAATTCAGAATGTAGAAGCTATCGCATTGGAAGGTCAAATTTTAATTAGTGGTGAGGTTGTTAAACAAATAACTGTAGTAGACTTAAATGATATTGTGCGTCAGATAACTGAAATCGTGTCATTTGAATTTTTGATAGAAGTCCCAGGAGTTACACCAGATTCTGATATTGATGATTTGGAAATAGAAATTGAGAATTTAAGCTTTAAATTAGTGCATGGTTGTCAATTAGATCAAGTGATTGTCTTTAAATTTATTCTTGGAACCACAGAAGCAGAACAGGTTCAAGTTATTACAAATGTAACCGGGCCAGAAATTGTTACAGAAGAAGTTGAGGTAAATACAGAAGTTGTCATCATTCCTGTTACACCTCTTGGCGAAGATCCAGAGTTATTAACCTTTGGACCAGAACCAGTAGAGAACTCAGTAGAATTGACATCACCTGCGGCTGAAATTTTAAATATAGAAGCTATTGTTGAAGATTTTACAGCTGTGGCTATCGCTGGCGGTGTTCGTTTCACAGGTACGTTAGTGAAAGATGTAATTTATGAGACAGTAGGTGGCGAGGAAGCAATTGAGACAGAAGAAGTGCCTTTTGATATCACTTACACAAATCCTGCTGTTCAAGCTAGCTTTAATGTACCGGAAGCTTTTGTTGAAATTAATAACATTGAGATTGACTTAAGTCCTGATGGCACAACGTTGAATCAGATTATTTTACTTACCTTTAGATTTAAAGTAACAGATCAGCGAATTATTACTGTACTGACAGATGTGACTGGCCCTGGAATTGTGACTGTAACCAAGAGAATTCTTATATTGGATGTAGTTGGACTAGGGCCAACACCTGTTGATGTTGTAGTTTATGTAGAAATTGTCTAGTAAAAATTACGAAGTAGATTAAGATCTAATCACAGAGTGCAAGGTCAGGTAATATACTATAGAACGGAGGAAGGTGTAGATGAAAATGCTAGCGTTCTCACCTACGCTTTTTCTCCTCAAAACATAAAAAATCTCTTCACACATATTTCTTTAACTCCATACTATATAGAGAAGTTAGTCGCTATATTTAGACGATTAGAGAAAGGAGGGAAATGGTGGTATGTTCGAACTGTTTGTCATGCTGTGTATGATGATGGGATTTTTGATGAGTAGTTTATATTTTTTATATCAATGGCAAGAAACAGATAATTTTAAAGAAGTCTGGTCAGTAGCTGGAAATTTAAGTTGGTTAAAAGCCTTAAACTTTAGACCGCGTAATTCGCCAACTATTACTCGAGAAGAGTTAGAAGGCCAATATATCAAGATGATGCAAAATAGACCTGAATGTTCTACTACTGAAGGGGGGGGGATTTTAGAGGATTGTAATTCTGATTTACAAGTTGATAGTAACATTCAAAGATTACCCGAGAGGTTTTCCAATAGCTTACCAGAAAGGGGGAGCAATATGTTTGAGGTTAATAATACATCGTGCTTAGAACTCGTTAAGGTGCCTGTTGTGGTAGGTGAAAATACAACTCAACAAATGTTGGTGACAGATTTGTGTTTAGATTTCTGTGCTATCAAGGTTAGAGATGTGCAGGCAAAAATTTGTGACCTTACAGTGACAGTGATTACGGATAAGGTGATTGTTCAGGGGATTCTTCATAAGCAAATCTTTTTTGTTGATGAAAATAATGTTGTTCGGCATCAATCTGAAGACATTCCATTTAGCTTCTTTGTTGATGTACCTGGTGCCGAGCCAAGTATGGATGTTCAGATTCATCCAGTAATCGAACATATCAGTACGGAATTAATTTGTGATGGGTGTGTCCTACATCAGAAAGTTGTAATTGAATTCTTTGTTAAGGTAACTGATACACAACAAATCTTTGTAGAAGTAGGAGAGGGCCCACTAGTTAAATTAGAAAGAGTTGTTGGAGAAAACTCTGTGCAAACTCTGGTACCTAATAGCTTGGAACTACCTATCCCTGCGATCAAAGTTGTAGATATCGATGCAGAGGTGCGGGATATTACCTGTGAGGTTATTCAAGATAAAGTAATCATACAGGGGATTGTTCATAAACAGGTTTTCTTCATTGATACAGACGATATTGAACGTCATATTGGTGAAGATGTACCATTTAGTACTTTTGTAGATGTACCTGGTGCAGAACCTGGCAACAACTGTCAAATACATCCAATTATCGAGTTCATCAAACATGAACTAAGTGATGATGGTACAATTCTTGATCAAGAAATTGTTCTTGAGATTTTTGTTAAAATTACTGAAACAGTTCAATTAAATCTAGTTATTGGTGACGATATTCTCCTAAAGATTCCAGAAGTTATTGGTGAAAATGTATGTCAGATTCTTTTAGAAAATGTTTTTGAACTTCCTATTTGTGCAATTAAAATAAAAGAGATTGATGCGGTTGTGAAAGATGTTCGTTGTACTATTATTAGAGATAAAGTAATCATCCAAGGTATTGTTCACAAGCAGATTTACTTCATAGATGAAGAGAATATCGAAAGACATCAGAGTGAAGATGTACCATTTAGTACTTTTGTAGATGTTCAGGGTGCTGAGCCAGGTATGGATGCTGATATCAATCCAGTTATCGAGTTTGTAAAGCCAGAGCTAGATCCACCAAGTACTCTCTTAAGACAAAAAATTGTATTAGAAATTTTTGTCAAAGTTACTCAAACTGTTCAAATTGCTATACCAGAGATTATCGGTGGTTATGATTGTTAATATTTTGAGATTATATTATAAGCTAAAGAACGGGTGAGGTGAAAACTTACCCGTTCATTTTTTTTATTATAATGGCATACATTTATAGAGAAAGGAGGGGAGGCATTTGGAACAGATTTGTGTAGAAAAATTAGTGAATTTAGTTAACTATCAGTTTGTTCTTAATTTTGAGCTGCCTCTAAACCTTTCAGTGGAACAGAATATTAATCTGAATGCCGAAATTAAGGAGGTTAAAAAATATCTAAGATCAGATGGACTAATGATAAGTGGTTCAATTCTTGAAGATATGAGTTTTAAGCAAGAAACCATAAGCCAGATTTATTGTTTTACTTATTTAGTTCCCCTTTCTGATATTAAGGAAACAAATTTATTGAATTTCGAGATTGAAGTTAGCATTGAAAAGATTCAACACCATTTAATTCGTACGAAAGGACAGGTTTTTTTAAAACAGCAATTTCAAATGAAATTGGTTTTGGCTGAATATCAGGTTAAAGAGTGTTATCGTAACCTGATTAAAGAATTTCAAAAAAAATCGGGATTTTTTTTGAAAAAAGTAGGAAAATTTAAGGAGAGTTTTTTAAAAATATACCCTATTATACTGCCAGAAGATTTTTTTATAGTTTCGAAAGTGGTTGGTTTAATTAAAAATCATAA
Organism: Halanaerobiales bacterium; assembly: GCA_030627905.1. Taxonomy (GTDB): domain Bacteria; phylum Bacillota; class Halanaerobiia; order DY22613; family DY22613; genus JAGMES01. The sequence goes on along the minus strand of DAOVRZ010000121.1, from coordinate 8,630 downwards.
AGTCGAATTGATTAATAATGGTTGTCTTATAGATATTTTTTCTTCATTTCAAGGAGAGTATGTAACTGATCAGCAAAAAATGGCAACCTTTTTTTTTGAGGCAAAAGAAAATTTCTTTCTTCCAATTTCTGAAGAGATGAGTAGAAAGTCAGATGAAACATTACTTACCATCAGTCTAGGTGATTTAATTTTAGAAGATGGAGAATTAATGGTGTTATATCATTGTACAGTTCAATTATTACAAAAAAAAGAATACAACTATTATACGGGAGAATTAACTACATGTCCTTTATCTGATGATATTGAGTTGAAAACTATACAGGTGGAAAATGTTAGCCAGATGCTGAGAGATAACCAGATGGTTAAAGAAGTTATTGAGCTAAAGGTGTTATTGATAAAAGAAGTAATTAAAATTTACTGTGAATTTAAAAAGTTAAAGATAGAACAGACAAAGGAGAACCTTCTTTTAAGCGGTGAACTAGAATATACCCTTATTTATATCACAGTTCAAGGAAAGGAATGCTCCCATCAATGGTTAAAAAGGATTAATAAAAGAATCCAACTAAAAAATTTTGATATCGAAATAAAAGGATTTTGGCAGATGGATCCCATAATTACCATTCCAGCTTGGGAATTTCAAAATGAGAAGTTAGTCATGGAAACTATGATTGATTATCAAGGTTTTTTTTATTATCAATTTTTAGATTCGGTGATCACCGCTGTATCAGGAGAATTAGAAGAAGTAAACCAAGAAAAATTTTATGTTAATGAATTGATTGATGCGGATCAAATTTTTTTTGAAGATTCGGAAAAGGTTTATTTACTTAGATATGCCAGTCAAATTTTAAGAATAGATAGCAGAATTAAAGGTTGTCAGATTAGAACTGTTCAGGGGGGTTGGGTGGTTAAGGGAGAAGGAGAATTGGCGATTTATTATTTAACTCAGGAAGGCGAAATGCATATTTCCAAACAATTTTCTTTTTATCGTTTTTTGCCTTGTAATAAGACCTTATTGAATCTAAGTATCATTGTTGATCCTGGAGTTCAAGTGCTAGATCAGGAGATGCTTGAGGATGGTAGTTTAATTCGAATTCAATATTTGATAAATATTGATTATCAAGTTTTTCAAAAACGAGAAGAAAAATTGGTGATAGGAGTAAGTGAAGGTGTTTTTCAAGAAAGCTTAAGACCAATTTTACAGATGGGGAGTGTTGCGAAAAACTTAAGTTATAGAATATCGATTAGCGATAAGGTTTTTTTTCAACAAGTAAAGGTGATTGAGGATTTACAGTTGTTCTTAAGAGATTATCAGATTAAATTATCGGGAGAAGAGTTGAAATTGGTTGGAGAGGCGGAGATTAAGATCAAATATTTAAATATATGGGGACGTCAGAAGAAGAAGGTATTGACTGTTCCAGTGGAGATAACAGAGAAAGTTTCATTAGAGGATGAACTTTATCAAACGTTTCGAGTTATACCTCGAGTATGTGCATTTATTAAAGATTATGAGTATATGTTAGAGGGTCATCCTCAAAAATCAAGAAAAATGAAACTTTCTTTTGGATTAGAGATGAGTTATCGTTTATTAGGGGTATTGAAACGTGATTGACTATAGATTTTTCCGTTCTTATCAATAAGTACAAATATTAAATGTGATTTATAAAAATAGCGGGTTGCAATTTTTATTGTTTGATGATACCCAGGAGAATTTTTTATAACAACTGAAATATAATTCCCACGATATTTGATTGTTTCAAAACTAGCGTTAATTACTGCTAAACCTAACTCTTCCTCAGTAATTATAGAAAATTCTGGTAATAATTCTTTTAATAATACTGAGCCATTCGATTCATTATTTTGTATTAAGATTAATTTAGGTTTTTTAAAAAATAAATCTTTTTCGATACTATGTGATTCAAGTGGAAGTAAGGGGATATATTCAACAGCTGGACGGGAAAAGATTTTTTCTGAGTAACCAAAAGGCATAATTAGTCCCTCCCCAAATACATTATTCTATATCATATGCTCAAATCTTTATTATGGTGCAAAAAATTATACGAGTTATGGCATATTTTTTAAACAGGGGCTATATATATTAGTGTAAAAGCAAATTTTTGCCTATCTCGATTTTATAGGATATACGAAAGGAGGAAGAGGAGTTGGCTATTAAATTTAAAGAAGAAAGAGTTAAAGCAGAAGTAGTTCTTGCTCGGGAAATGGTCAAAGACGTAGTTTCAGGCGACATTGAGCTAATGAATCACAAGACTGATGGTCAGGTAAATGAAATATTGGATGTAAAAGCTAAGGTTAAAGATATGAAAGCAATGATCGTTGATGGTGGTGTAGAGATTAATGGAGTGCTCCATATAGAGATTATGTACAATGTAGAAGAAGTAGATGATGATGATCAAAACTATATTGGTACATATTATCAGGATGCCAAAATTGAGTTTGAGAATTTTGTCGATATTTCTGAAGCCGAACCTGGAATGAATGTTTTCTTGAATATTCGTGTTGCTGATATAACTTTTGAAGTTCTGGAGACTGATGTTTTAGAGGTTGCAATTACTTTAATCAAATACTGTTCTGTCAGTGAAATAAGAGATTTTCAGTGTATCAGTGAGGTTAATGGGCTTCCTGAAGAAGAGGTTATTACAGAACATCTTAGAATTGAAGAATGGGTTGGTGATGAATGTATTCGGGGGACAGTTTCTAGAGAAGTTACGATAGATAGTTTCCCTGGAACCGAGAATCTCTTATCTATTACTGGAGAGGTTATTCAGACAGAATATAAGACGATGGAACATTCTGTGGCCTGTGAAGGAGTAATGGAGATTAGAGTTCTTTATAAATCAGAGGAAGAAGGAATTCAGATCTTAGATGAACGGATTGAGTTTAGCCATACGATTGATCTTTATGGTGCTCAACCTGGAATGAATGTTTACGGAAATTATAAACTGATCGAGTTGAATTTACAAAAAATAGCAGATGATAAAATTCGGATTGTTGGTCAGGTAGAATGTTATGTAAAACTTACTAAACCTCGTCGTTTAACAGTAGTGACTGACATTTTAAATGATAAGGTTGATACAGAAAAAGTTACATACATGATGGAAGAAGTGATTGGCCGAAATAGGGTTAGAGATGCTATTGTTCATCGGATTAATATTCCTCCAACCAGATCTGATGTGAAAAGAATTCTTCTTTGTTATAGTCGAGTAAAAGATTTGACTAGTATGATTAATGATGGTGGCGTTGTAGTAGAAGGGAATATAGAAGGTACAGCGTATTATGTAGCAGACGAAGATTATTGTCATGATGAAGTTACTGTTTCCCTAAAAGAGTATTTTGATTTTAATAACTATATTCCTATTGAAAATTGTGAAGAAGGTATGGATGTCTATGTAGAAGTCGAAGTTAAACGTACTTCTTGTCAAGTTCTCAATGCCAGAACGTTAGAAGTAAATATGATTTTAGAAAAATTAGCTAAAATAACTAGTATGATAGAAGTTGAATGTGTTGTTGATCTGGTCGAAGTCTCGCCAATAGTTGACGAATTATGTCCGCCGTCTTATCTTATATATGTAGTTCAAAAAGGAGATACTCTTTGGAAGATTGCTCGTCGATATAAGGTAAGTATGGATGTTTTGGCTGAATATAATAATCTAGAAAATCCCGATAAATTAGAAATAAATCAAAAAATAACCATCCCAAAAGCTCTTATAAATTCTATGAGATGAAAGTACTAGAATAATTCCAAAATTTCAGTGGGAGTTCATATATCCTTCTAAAGTTGTTAAACTTAAGAGATAATAACGCAGTTATTATCTCGACTTTAAGCTCATCATCTTTTTTTAAGAGATGGTGAGCTATTTTTTTAATAGATTATAACATAGACATAAAGAAAAATAAATAATAAAAACAATTTCAGATTAATTGAAAATACATTCGTAGTTAAATGTTTCACTACAATAATACGTTGTTAACAAAAATAAGCGTGGTTGACAATAAAAGACTTTTATAATACAATAAATGTATATCAACCATAATTATAATTTTTTTTTACAAAAATAAAGTTACCAGGTTTATATTGGGATAAAAGCTAAAAAATTCAAATAAAAGGAGGAATTTTGATGACTACTAAAATATCAAAGCATGACATAGAGGATATATTAAGTCTTAGCTCAATGCAAGAGGGAATATTATTTCATTATTTAAATGATAAGGTTAGTACTAATTATATTGAGCAAATCTCAATAAACGTAGATGGAGCAATAAATGTTGATACATTCAAAAAAGCCTGGCAATCAGTAGTTAAAACAAATGAGATGTTACGTTCTGTTTTTAAATGGAAAAAAACAGAAAAAGCAATACAAATTATTTTAAAAGAGGTAGAAATTCCAGTAAAGTTTATTGATATTTTTGATGTAGAAGATAAAGTTAATAAACAAGTAATCCTGGAAAATATAAGAGAGGAAGATAGGAAAGAAAGGTTTGATTTAGAAACAGAATCTTTATTGCGCATTACTTTATGTAAATTAGCAGAAGCAAATTATGAAATTATTATTAATAATCATCATATAATTTATGATGGCTGGAGTAATGGTATTATTTTAAGAGAGTTTTTTGAAACTTATAATGAATTTGATCATGGTAGAGTTCCTCACAGACCTGTTAAAGCTAAATTTAAAGAATATTTAAAATGGGTTCGAACACTTGATAAAGATATGCAGGAAAAATATTGGACAAATTACTTACAAGGATTTGATTTGAAGACATCATTACCAAGTTCGCAGAAGAATGAAATAGTTGATCTAGAACAAGGAGAGTACATTGTAAAATTGTCAACAACTTCAAAAGAAAGTTTAGAAGCACTGAGTCGAGAAAGAAATTTGACAGTAGGTGCTATATTTTATACCCTCTGGGGAATATTATTACAAAAATACCATAATGCAAGTGATGTCTTGTTCGGCACTACCGTATCAGGAAGACCTGAAGAAATTTTAGGTATTGAAAATATAGTTGGTTTATTTATAAATACTATTCCTTTAAGAATTCAATGTGAAGGGGATATTAAAGTTTCTGATTTGTTAAAGAATGTTGGGGAAGATATGCAAAAAAGACGAGCTTACGAGAATACACCTTTGGTAGACATAAAAGCATATAGTGAGATGGGTAATGAGAATTCTTTATTTGATACTATTGTGGTTTTTGAAAATTATCCTTTAGATAGCCTGGATTCAAATTTAAGAATTAATACCTTTACTGCCCATGAAAGAACTAATTATGATTTGACTCTTATTATTGATACTTTTGAAGGAATAAAATTAAACTTTGTATATAATTCAGAATTATTTAATATAGAAATGATTAAAAGACTAGCTTATCATTTTGAACAAATTTTTAAAGCAGTTATTATTGATTCCACAATATCTATCTCTCAAATAGAAATGTTATCTGACGAAGAAAAGAAAAGATTAATTTACGATTTTAACACTACAAAGTTAGAATATTCTAAAACTAAATCCATTCATTTATTACTAGAAGAACAGGCAGAAAAAACACCAGATAAAATAGCAGTAGTTTTTGAAGATCAGGAGATTACTTATTGTGAGTTAAATGTGAGATCAAATCAATTAGCTCGAGTATTAAGGCAGAAAGGTGTGCAAAATGATGAGATAGTTGGTGTTATGATAGAAAGATCAATAGAAATGTCTCTTGCTTTATGGGCAATTTTAAAAGCTGGAGGAGCTTATCTTCCTATCTCTCCTGCTTATCCGGAACAACGAATAGACTATTTACTTGATGATAGTAATTTAAGTATATTATTAACCCAAACTGATTTATTAAATAAGATGGATGTTGAATGTGAGGTAGTAGATCTAAAGGATAATAAATTATATGCTGGTGATAAATCCAATCTTGAATGTATAACAAATTCTAAAAATTTAGCTTATATAATTTATACTTCTGGTTCTACTGGTATGCCTAAAGGTGTAATGATCGAGCATAGATCTGTAATTAATGTACTGAACTGGATGCAAAAAAGATATCAGCTTGTAGAAGAAGATGTCATTCTTCAGATGACGGCATTTACTTTTGATGTATCTGTTTGGGAACTATTTTGGTGGTCTTTAGTAGGCGCGAAAGTATGTTTCCTTACGCCAAATGGTGAAAAAGATCCAGAGATAATCATTAAGACAATTGAAAAATATCAGGTAACAACGATGCATTTTGTTCCTTCTATGTTGAATGCGTTTTTGGATTATTTAGAGAATTTTTCTGGTTTAGATAGATTGGAAAGTTTAAGGTATGTATTTGCGAGTGGTGAAGCTCTAAAACCACAACAGTTACAGAGGTTTAATAAACTCTTACATCATAGTAATGGTACGAGAATATTTGACTTATATGGGCCAACTGAAGCAACTATCTATGCTTCTTACTTTGATTGCCCAACTGATTTAGAATTACGCAAAACAATACCAATCGGTAAACCTATAGGTAATACTCAATTATACATTCTTGATAAATATAATAAATTAGTACCTGTAGGTGTACTAGGTGAATTATGCATATCTGGAGATGGTCTGGCTAGAGGTTATTTAAATAAACCAGAATTGACTGCTGAAAAATTTGTAGAGAATCCGATAATGACTGGTGAACGGATGTACAGAACAGGTGACTTAACAAGGTGGTTACCTGATGGTAATATTGAATTTTTGGGAAGAATGGACTTCCAGGTGAAAATCAGGGGACTCAGAATAGAATTAAGTGAAATTGATTTTCATTTATCAAATCATGCAGCGATAAAAGAAAGTATGGTTGTCGCAGGAGAAGATAATAAAGGTGATAAATATATCTGTGCATACTATGTTTCATTAGAAATGATAAGTACTTCTAAATTACGTCAATATCTTGCTAATGTTTTACCTGATTATATGATTCCATCTTATTTTACAAGGTTGGATAAATTCCCTATTAATCAGAACGGAAAAGTGGATAGAAAGGCTTTACCTAAACCAGACGCTAGTAGTGATGGAGAAAAAGAATATGTAGCACCAACAAATCCTTTGGAAGAAAAGCTTATAAATACATGGTTGGATGTTTTGGATGTTGAGAGGATTGGAATTACTGATAATTTTTTTGAGTTAGGTGGTCATTCTTTAAAGGCAATGACCCTGATTACTAAAATATTTAAAGAATTGAATGTAGAGCTGACAATTGGACAAATATTTAAAACTCCAACGATAATAGAATTGGCTCAGTGTATTAAATCATCAGAAAAGAGTATTTATTCTGATATTGAACCAATTGAAGAGGGGGAGTATTATTCAGTATCATCAGCTCAGAAAAGACTATTTTTATTGAATCAGTTGGAAGGTATTAATACTGCTTATAATATGTCTGGAGTAGTAAAAATTACTGGAAATCTTGATTTTGAACGTTTTGAATTAGCTTTTAAGAAGTTGATTCAAAGACATGAATCTTTTAGAACGTCATTTGTTGTTGTAGATGGGGAGCTCAAGCAGAAGGTACATAACGATATAGACTTTAAAATTAATTTGATTGATTTTAATGTAATGGAAGATAGTGAAGATATAAATTTGAATATTTTAATTAATGATTTCATAAAACCGTTTGATTTAAGTCAAGCACCATTATTTAGAGTTGGAATTATTACTAATGTACCATCTATTTGTATAGATTCTGAGAATAAAGGTGAATCTACTGCTATATTAATCTTTGATATGCACCATATCATTTCAGATGGTACATCATTAAATATTTTAACAAGTGAAGTAGCGAAAATGTATGAAGATAATGAATTGGCAGAGTTAAGAATTCAATATAAAGATTTTTCGGCATGGCAAAATGATTTATTTAATTCAGAGAGCATAAAAGAACAGGAAGAATATTGGATAAACATCTTTGCAGGAGAAATATCAGTACTGAATCTACCAACAGACTATTCACGCCCAGCCATAATGAGCTATGAAGGAGATAAATTAAGCTTTGAAATAGGAGAAAATTTGACAGCTAAACTGAATAGTATAGCTCAAGAGCAAGGAGCCACTATGTATATGGTATTATTGGCTGCCTATAATATCCTATTGTCAAAATACAGTGGACAGGAAGATATAATAGTTGGCTCACCAATAGCTGGTAGACCACATGCAGATTTAGAGAACATTATTGGTATGTTTGTTAATACTCTGGCAATGAGGAATTTTCCAGAGAGTGACAAATCATTTCTGGGATTTTTAGCTGATATAAAAGATAGAGCATTAAAAGCTTACGAAAATCAAGATTATCAGTTTGAGATGTTAGTTGAAAAACTTGACCTTAAACGGGATTTAAGCAGAAATGCACTCTTTGATGTAATGTTTGTACTACAAAATATAGAACATCAGGAGTATTCATTAAACGGATTAAAGTTTACACCATATGATAATGATAATAAAATTAGCAAGTTTGATTTGACTTTAATGGCAGAAGAAGAAGTTAAAAAGATTAAATGTTCTTTAGAATATCGTACAGGGCTATTTAAAGAGAACACAATCCAAAGAATGGTAGAGCATTTTGAGAATATCTTAAAAGCAATTGTAGAGAATCCAAAGATCAAGCTTGCT
>DAOVRZ010000080.1:0-28489 GCA_030627905.1 Halanaerobiales bacterium | reverse complement strand
TCTACCAGAACTATTTAATGTAGGTTATGATTTTTCAGTTTATAAGACCATGACTTATGATTTTGAGGAGACCAAAAAGATTTTGTCTGATACTGCAAAAGAATTGAATATCCATATTGTAGCTGGTATATTAGAGAAAAAAGAGGAATGGTGGTATAACTCATTGCTAGTATTTGATAATTTGGGTGAGATTTTGACAAATTATTGTAAGATTAATCTTTTTCCATTAAGTTATGAGGAAGAGATATTTATCCCCGGAAAGAAAATAGCACTATTTACAATGAATGGTGTTCGTTTTGGCCTTATGATCTGTTTTGATATTCGTTTTCCCGAATTGAGCCGTCAATATTATAAAGAAAAATGTGATGTCATGCTGGTTTCTTCTGCATTTCCATTTCCGCGTCTTGACCATTGGAGGACTTTATTAAAGAGTAGAGCTATTGAGAATCAAATGTATGTAATCGCTGCGAATCGGTCAGGAAAAGATAGTGGAGTAACCTTTCTCGGCAACAGTTGTGTTATTGATCCATGGGGAACAGTAAAAGCTACAGCCAATGAGACGGAAGAAACAGTAATAATTCATGAAATTACAAGTGAAAACGTGAACCTTGTCCGTAATGTTATGCCCGTCAAAGACAATTTTAAACGCTTAAATATATTATTTAAATAAAATTACCTAAAACATTAAAAAGGAAAGAAGTAATATCTTTTGCAAAAACAAATGACTAAATTATTCAACAAAAACTTTGTTCGTGACAGTCCCTGTGATAGAACGACACATCACGTGTCAAAAAAGTGATATTAGAAATGGGAGGAGTCATAAATGATGCATTTAGGGTGTACTTATTTTATAGTAAAAGATATGAAAAAATCGATTGCATTTTATGAAGCTTTAGGGGATTTTCATCCAGACAATATTCTTGTTTCTCCTAATGAAGCTATAGTAATAGATTGGTTTAATGCATATTCTGGGAATCCTCTTGGAGATGTAGCTAGAACTTGTTTAATAATTCGTTCACCGTTTATGCCCAAAGGGACTTCTGATATAATAGTTAAGTTTTCTAAAATAATTAAACATTTGATATATTCAGTTTATCTAAAGGAATACGTAAAACTTGCTAAAGTTAATGTTAAAGATATTCATGCTTGGATACTTCCTATGGCAGCTGCCAGGCTTCGTGACAAAATACCTGGAGAGGAAAAATGGATACGAGGCATTATTAACAGTCAACTAAATAAAGTTAGTGTATAGTTTGTATCAACAGTAAATTCTCTAACGTTTATGGCTTAGGAAGTCCACTAAGTAGTTTGTACTTACGAAAATCTTTAGTACAGCTACTCAGTGGACTTTTTTTCATTTTCTTTAGTAAATCTCGTTAACAAAGTGGAAATCGTAACTCTCGCGTAGCAATCTGCTGGATCAGATAGCGATCGTGAGAGATAAAGATAATTGTCCCCGGAAAATCTTTTAAAGCGTTCACCAATACATCACGGCTGGATAGGTCTAGGTGATTGGTTGGTTCGTCTAAGAGTAGTAGATTAGGTTGTTCAGCAATTAAACAGGCAAGAGCAAGACGATTCTTCTCGCCACCACTTAAGACATTTGCAGGTTTCTCTACATCTTCACCGGAAAAGAGAAATGCTCCGGCTAAAGAATATATTTGGAAACGATCCATAGGCCTAGCTCGGTAGATATTTTCGTAGATAGAGAGTTCCAAATCCAGCCGTTCAAAATGCTGAGAAAAATAGCCAATTTTGACTCTTGGATCGAATCTAAGCTCACCTGTATCAGGTTTAAGTTCTCCTGCGATCATCTTCAACAGTGTGGATTTGCCAGAACCATTGGGCCCTGTGATTACCAAACGTTCTCTCTGTTCAATAGTCAGATCCAGATTGGCAAAGAGAGGTGTATCGTCACTAAAACTCTTACTTACACCAGAACACTCCAATATCAGGTGGCCTATTGGTGAGATCTGGCCAAAGGGAAGGTGCATGGTCTTGTTAGAGCCCTGTGGTTTTTCGATTCGCTCCAGTTTGGCCAGGCGTTTCTCGACACTTTTAGCTTGAGTTGAGCGAGTTCCTGCCTTGAAACGAGATATGAATCGTTCCATTCTGGCGATCTCTTCTTGTTGATGTTGGTAGCGTTTATATTGAATTGACAACCGCTTCTTTTTCTCGTTTTGGTAATAGGAGTAATTGCCGCGATAAATCTCAACCCCGTATAGCCCCATCTCATAGATTTGATTTACTACCTGATCTAAGAAGATTCGATCATGAGAGACCATCAAAATGGTTCCAGGGTAAGTGGCAAGATGGGATTCTAACCATTCAATAGCCGCTAAATCCAGATGATTGGTCGGTTCGTCTAATAATAATAAGTCAGGCTCTAAAAGTAAGAGCTTAGCAACGGCTGCTCGAATCCGTTCTCCACCACTAAAAGTAATCATTTCCTGATCCAAGTCTTGTTCGGTAAAATTTAGACCAAATAGGATGGATCTGATCTTGTGGTCATAACTGTAACCATTGGCCAATTCAAAGGCTTCTTGTAACTTGCCGTATTGTGTTACGTATTCTTCTATGCAATCAGGATTACTTGCTTCAGTAGAATTCATCTGTACTTCTAGTTGGCGCATCTTTTTCTCTAAGGTAATTGCTTTTTCAAAAATCTGTAACATTTCTTGATACAATGTGATTGTAGGAGAGAAAGTCGGATCTTGTTCTAAATAGCCAATCTGGATTTTAGATGCAGAAATCAGTCGCCCTTTGGAGTAATCTTCGAGTCCGGCCAGGATTTTCAACAGAGTTGACTTACCTGTTCCATTGGGCCCAACCAGACCAATTCGTTGTCCTTTGGTAATGGTGCAGGACAGATTTTGAAATATTTCTTGACCAGCGTAATTTTTATTTAATCGATCTAAAATTAATAAGCTCATAGTTTTTCACCTCGGTAATTTGATTTATATCCTTATTGAAATTATTAATAAGATATCTGTGCTTGTTTAGAAAAATAAAAAAACCGTAGGTTATAAATAACCTATGGTTGAAATCGTCTCAAAAGGCGCGACTCAAAGTTTCAGATTTTTGTAGTCAAATCATTAAATCTATATAGGTGAGCTGAACTAAGATATTTTGAAAATTAGAAACAGTTAAAATCGCTAGAGCGATAGAATAGTTCGACCAACTAAAATGCCAGCTTTATCTAAACGTAGCTAGAAAATTAACGTTTCTAATTAGCCTATATAAATCGTAGATTCAAAAATTGTTATTCTCAATCTCACAAGATCAGAAACAAATCAGGTTATAGTATGACGTTGATTCCATAGTTAAATTGTTTATCCAGAAAACAGGCACACTAATCTCTGGGACTTAAAACAATTTAATTACGGAGTCAACAAGCGATCATCATGAGAATAGCAACCCCTACTAACTAAAATTCTATATACAGTCTAACATCCTTTTCCAATCGGGTCAAGAAAAATTTTCTGAGGTTGGCAAGTCATCTTTAATCAATGTATTGAAGAGGCAGCTGAAGCAGATAATGGAGAGTTAGAAGAACAACGTTACGAGAGTTATTTGAAGTTAGCGACGAATAAACGAAAATTTTAGGTATAATTTCACCCTACCTTATAAGTAGTGGTGTTTCTCTAGTTATATTTTAAAACATTTACAACGATTATTAAATAAAAAAGTAGGGCCAATTCCGTTGCTCTTTCCTCTTTTCTGCAGGACTCTAGTAAAAATTGACGAAATAAACATAAGTAATTCCTCTTCTTTGCATCATTGTGGTATGTGACTGCTGATAAAAAGTAAGGTGAAGTACAAAACCAGAATAAGGAGTGAAAAAATGTTTAAGGCTTATACATATACTCATACAAGTAGAGAGTTGAAAGAAATGCATAATTTGCTTAGGGAAAGTTACGATCACAATGAAGTACCTAGTAATTGGTTTTTTAGTCGTTTTGAAAACTGGCACTATGCTCATAATTATAATATTGACAAAAGAGATATTGACAATTTATCTGATAAAATACGATTGTGGCGTAATTATGATGGAAAACTAGTCGCATTTTGCATCTCTGAATACAGTAAAGGTGATTATTATATACAAGTTCATCGTAAGTATCGTGAGGTCGAAGATGAAGTTATTCAATGGATAATAGATAACACTACTGGAATGATAAAAATTTATGCTTTTGAAGAAGATACTTACAGAATAGAAAAATTGAAATCTTACGGTTTTCAATGTGAGGGACATATTGGAAATATTTATGCATATGATTTATCTAAAATATTATATCAGAAACATTTGGCTGACGGATTTAGGGCAAGCACTTTAGCTGAATTAGAAGATTTTCATACTTTTTTTGAAGCCAAGGATGCTGCTTTTCCACATGCTGGTTCAAGTAAAGAACGCTTTATAAATAAATCTAGAGCACCTGGTTACTATTATGAATGGAATATTATCACTATGTCACCTGATGAACGTTGTGCATCTTTTTGTACAGCTTGGCCAGATTTTCAATGTAATATGGCAGAAATTGATCCTGTTGGTACACATCCAGACTTTCAACAAAAAGGATTAGCAAAGGCTATGCTCGTTGAAACTTTTCAAAGATTGAAAAAAGCAGGTATTGAAATGGCTTATATAGGCACTGGAGCTGAGCCATTTCCAGCTAATTATATATATAAATCGTTGGAGCCAATACATAAATTTAAAGAATTGTCTTTTATAAAAGAAGATTAAATTTTTGAAGATTATTTATTAAAGGAGAAATCTGATCATGATAATTACCGATTTAAAACCTGACAATGAAAAACATATCAGACAGGCTGCGGAACTCTTACTTAATTGTTTTGATGGTTCATGGGAAACTTTAGAGTGTGCAATTGATGAAGTAATGGATTCATTTGATGAAAAAAAGATTAGTCGTGTTGCCGTTGATGACGAAAACAATGTCATTGGATGGATTGGAGGAAATGAGCAGTACGATGGAAATGTGTGGGAATTGCATCCATTGGCAGTTGATGAAAGGTGGCAAAAAAATGGCATTGGTACATTGTTAGTTAAAGATTTTGAGGAAAGAGTACGTGAAAGAGGAGGAATTACTATATTGCTTGAAACTGATGATGAGGATTGCAGAACTACCCTCGGAGGTATTGATTTATACTCTGATTTCTTTGAAAACTTGAAGAACATCAAAAATGTTGGTCAACATCCTTGCCATACTCTTAGGATATTCACGCTTTATGCATATGGATGGTCTCGTAATGATCCTGGCTATGCTAAAATAAAATCTTATAATCTTCTAAGTGAAAAAGTATGGATTTAAGATGGGTTAATTTGAATTTTAACACTTAATTTGAATGTGAAAGGATAAATTCACAGATATCATTAACTCAATGCAAAGATAGTTCAATTTAAAAAAATACCCTGCAAAAAGGGTATTTTTTTATCTCCAACAACAAGCCGAATAGCATTTCACCACCCCACAAGCTAACCTCTTACCAGCATTTCCAGAAGGTTGAGAACGATAATCATCAGGATTTTGATGAATAATAATCGCTTTACCTATCACTTCAGATACCTTAAACTTATCCGTAAAGACTCTCATCCTCGCATGACCATGATTTGAAAAGAGTATAGGAAAATCGCCAGCATGATTACCATGGGGTTGATTGGTAGGATTCCAGTGACCACCTGCAGCCTGGAATGGATTTTTTGGATCACCAATTTCACAATTTCCAAACTCATGAATATGAAAACCATGTGGTCCAATCGGAGTCTCACCATCCTTTGCAGGTTGATATTTTGGCAGTCCAATTATATCTACATAAACTTCTGTTCCATCAGGTACCTCAAAAAAGAACACTTTACCTTTAAGATTAGGAGCCAGGGGGCCACTGTTGATATTAGCATAGGCAACTGGAATATGTGGATTCCACAAAAATAAACACCTCCATTTACATTTACAATAAAAAAATATCGTTCTATTAAATATATGAAAAGCATCAGAAAAAAAGCATAACAAATGATACGATAACAGAAAATTTAGAGACTGTTGGTAACATGAACAATATTTTTCTTTAAAAAAGGGAAAATAAATAATAAGGGAGAAATGTAATTAGAAGAAAAAAATTGTGGTTATGAGAAGGAGGAAAATAAAATTAGAATTTTGCCTTTAGAGTCAGACAAAATTATAGAGTTTGTTGAGTATTGCGAAAAATTTGGCCCTGAACATGATGAATCTTATATCCCGAATAATCAATTTGTTACAGAATCATCCAATCCAACTTATCTTTTACTCGATGATTCCGATGAAGTAATCGGTGCTGTTTCACTTATTAAAGAACCAGCTTTTTTAGAAGATAGAAAAGGAAGACTTCGAATTTTACATAGCATTAAACCCTCTATTAAAGCATACAAATTAATGGTTGATGCTATTTTAGAGCATGCAGATGGAATAGATAATATCTACATGTTTCTTCCGGAAGATAAGAGATCTGTGGGGGAGATTGTTGAAAACTTGGGATTCAAAATCAGCCGTTATTCCTATATTCTAAAGCGTTCAATGGTGGAAGTATCATCCCCTAATTTTCCTGAAGGGTTTCATGTTAAACTTTTTGAAGTTGGCAAAGATGAGGTAACTTGGGCCAGTATTATTAATGAAAGCTTTGCTCGTATAGCTGGGCATGTCCATATGACCCCCGAACATGTATTAAAATTACGAGAAGAAGATGAGTACTTAGAAGACGGTATGATGCTTCTTATGCACCAGCATGAGCCAGCGGGGTTACTTCATGTAACTAAAGATGTTGAAGACGGAAAAGAGGTTAATTTCATTGCAACACTAGCAGCTAGACCAAAATATCAAGGAAAAGGCTTGGGCAGAAATCTTCTTAGGATGGGTATTGCTTTCGGAGAGAAATTAGGTTATGAAAAAACATTTCTTTCAGTAAACGCTGAAAACCAAAAAGCTGTTGAACTATATTTGAACGAAGGGTTTAAGAAAGTGCTTGTTATGGAATGTTACAATATCAGCCAATAAGGAAAATGATAATTTATTTAAAGAAGAGAATAAGAAGTGTGAAAATAACTCATGATAGCTATCATGGGTTATTTTTTTCTTAAGCTTTTAAAGATGTCAAGTGATTAAAATATACCAAAATTTAGATTTTATCCTTGACAAAAACAATTTATAGTGATAAACTTAAATCATAAAATGGTAACAATAGTAAAATTATTAGAATTTAATGAGGACAAGCTAATATTCAACTTGAGAAATAACTATGTTGTTACATTTTGTGTTTTCATAAAAAAAACTTATGAAAGGAAGTTAATCAAATGACTGATAGAAGTTATAAGGCTAGCAAATATAATTTTATAAAAGAAACAGAAAGAGGAGAGTTGTTACTTTATAATACAAAAACAGGTGGAATTGGTTTGATTGAGAATGATCAAAAAGATCAAGCGTTAGCGATCTTCCAAAATCCAGGTACTTATATTGAAGATGAATTGTTTAACCAATTAAGGGGAAATGATTTTATTATAGAAGCAGAGCGAGACGAAGTGAAAGAAATAATTACTGATTATGATAACTATCTTCAAATAGATAAGAACATTCAAATCATCTTACTGCCTGCTGAAGCTTGTAATTTTGCCTGTCCTTATTGTTTTAACTATCGGGATCGTAAACTGATGATGGAGGATTGGGTATATGATGCTATTTTGCAAAATATAGAACACAAGTTGCAGAAAGTCGATACTCCAAATATTAAAGTCTTTTTAACCTGGTTTGGTGGAGAGCCACTTTTGGCTGCTGATAAGATTGTGACATTTACCAAAAAGGTTCGTGAGTTGTGTAGTAAGTATTCTGCAGAACTCAGAGCTAGTATGGTAACCAATGGATATCTTTTAACAGCTGAGTTATTTGCACGATTGTTGGACGCTGGAGTTACTGGATATCAGGTGACCCTTGACGGCACGGCGGAAAATCATGATAAATATCGTTATCTTTGCAACGGAGGCCCAACTTTTGACATTATCTATAATAACCTTAAATCAATCAGTGAAAATTTTAAAGATGAAAGTTTTTATTTTAACCTTCGTAGTAATTTCATGGGAGATTCGCTTAAGTATGTAGAGGAGTTAATGGGTATGTTTGTTACCGATTTTAATGATGACTCTCGGTTTAATCTTTATTTCCGTCCAGTATATCAGTATGAAACTGCAGATAAAGATATCAGTGCGATTAAAGACAATATCTGTGATTTTAAAGAAGGTAAAGAGATTCAAAATAGACTATCTTTCGAATTAATGAATAAATGTGGCAAGGAAAATGATATGGATTTGCTAAATCCATTAGCCAGACCAAGAGATTCTTGGTGTGGTGTTGAAAAGAAGTTGGTGGTGGGAGCTGATGGCTCAATCTATATCTGTGATACTTTTGTAGGTGATGTAGAACATCGGATTGGTCAGATTATGCCAGGTGGAAATCTTGATTTAAATGAAACAGGCAAAGCATGGACAAGACCATTTTATGAATATACGCAAAGGAAGAAATGTTTAGAATGTAAGATGCTTCCTATCTGTATGGGCGAATGTCGTAGAAATTGGTTAATTGACCATGTAGCAGAGTGTTATTATTCAGAAGAATCAATTTATTCAGATATGGATAATTATCTTAAATATCTTAGAAAAGGTGATCAAAAAGTTAGTTGATTATAAATCTTATCCCATTTGAAAGGAGGTGAAACTAAATGTTAATGTTAAGAGGTACAGGTAAAGGTGATTATGAAATCAATGCTGGTTTTTTCTGTAATGGTCACTGTTGTGAAACTATTATTAGCCCTACTTAGTAAGTTCCAGAAGTTTCAGGAATGGTTTAACCATTCCTGAAACTTTATATATTTATTAGTAGGAGGATGAATATTATGATTAAAAATTTTAAATATATCATAGAGTTTTATAAATTAATGAACAAAAAACGCTTGTTACTAATCTTTGTAGGAGGAATAATGGTTTCTATTCCAATTGTTCTAAATATAATTTACCCATTATTGATCAAAAATATAATTGAAGCTTTAGAAACAGTCAGGGTAGTTCAATATTCGAAAATATTATTGTTAGGCGGTCTATATGCGTTTTCTTTACTTATCTCTTATGTTGGTGATTTAATATATTTGCGAAATAAATATATTGCTGCTCAGGAGATGCGTAAAAAAGTATATGATTATTCGTTCTATTTTCCTTTGCAGAAGTTTTATGAAAAAGGTTCAGCCTATTTTGCTAATTTGATTAGTTCTCAGATAAACAGTGCTTTTGTTGTGATTGATTATATGTTTATCAAAAATATATTTTTGGCCATCAGAACAATAATTGTATTGGCTATTATTTTTAGCTGGAGTAAGTTGATTTTTTGTGTTTTTATTGCTAATACGATGCTAGTGACGCTCTATTCAAAGCTAAATAACAATATTGGAAGACCTTATGTGGAAAAGATTCAGGAATGTACCAGAAATATAATGACATTTATTGTTGAAACCTTTGATTTGCTGCATGAACTCATGGCAGGAGAAGCAATTGAAAAACGTAAAAAACATTATAATTCTATAGCTACTTATGGAACAAGTTTAGTTTTAAAGATCGAATATTTGAGGGTTAATTTAGATAAGTTTTTGATGGAACTTCCCCAACGGTTGACTCAAATATTTCTCCTGGTTTACTGTTGCAACAAGGTAGTCAATGGCGAGATGACAATTGGTATTTTTTGGGCAATTTGGTCTTATTTTAGTTATGTTATTGAACCTATATCTGCTCTTAAAGATTTCTCTCAGACAATTATGCATAGTTCAGTAACTTTACAAAAGATCCTTGAGTTTTTTAATGAATCTCAGACAGCGAAAAATAGTTATAGACAAATTTCAGCTGATGAGGAGTTAAATTTTTATGCTAGTGAAAATCCATTGTTGGAAGTAAAAGATTTAAGCTTTAGTCACGGAGAAAAGGAGACCATTAAAGATATTTCATTTGAGGTACGTTCTGGACAACAGTTAGGAATAATAGGTATTTCTGGTGAAGGTAAATCGACATTATTGAATATCATTACAGGATTTGAAAGAACTTATCAAGGTCAGGTTAAACTTTTTGGCTTTGAGATTAAAGAACTTTCACCACAGTGGATCTTTAAAAATA
The DNA here is from genome assembly GCA_030627905.1 of Halanaerobiales bacterium. GTDB lineage: Bacteria > Bacillota > Halanaerobiia > DY22613 > DY22613 > JAGMES01. The sequence goes on along the minus strand of DAOVRZ010000080.1, from coordinate 18,297 downwards.
TTGGATTTTACTCGCAGTCTGTTGGTATTTTAAATGATACCCTTGAAGAGAATATTGTTCTTGGGAGATCATATGTTAAAGAACGCTTAGATCAGATTATTGCAGATTTAAAGATCGAGCATCTTAAAGGTAGGCAGTTAGGAGATGGTGGGAATTTTGTTTCAGGAGGAGAAAAACAAAAAATTCAACTGGCAAGATTCTTATTTGCTAATAAGCCATTCTTTGTTTTAGATGAGCCTTTTTCTAATCTGGATGCTATTAATGAAAAATTACTTATTAAAGTGATAAAAGAGTATATGAAAGATAAAACTGGGATTACTATTTCTCACAGGTTGAATATAATGAGACTGGCAAATACTTATGTCACTTTAAATAACGGAAAGATCGTAGGAAAAGGCACACTTCAAGAGTTATATGAACATGATTCTATAAGTCGGGAGTTAATTAAGACATACGTAGAAACAGTCAGTGAGGCGAGTATAGGATTTGTTATGGAGTAAGTTGTGGATTTTTAAAAAAAAGCGTTAAAATAGCTCATGATAGTCATCGTGAGTTATTTTTATTTAAAAAATTGATATTCAATCGAAAAAACGACAAATATAATCTTTTAATAATTATAAATGTATGGTATAATTACAAAAGTATAATAATGTGTGAAGTGGAAAGTATTTCCCACTAAAGAGAGGAGATAATGAAATGAACCTTAAGTTTTCTGAGAATTTTTTATCATTACGCTGGAGGAGATTGCCATCAGAACTAATAACTTCTGAAATTTTGCAGTTTGAACTGGATAACGAAAATAGCGAATCTAACTCGCAAAAAAAATTGCTGGAAATTGAACAACAACTTACTAAAGCACATGAACTATATTTTGATAAACAATATCAGCAAGCAATAGAAACGTATAAAAATGTGCAGAGTATGATTTTTCAAAGACTATTTGCAAAAGATTCATCGGATTCTTCAAACAATTCATCTAATTTAAAACTTGATTTAGATATTTTAGTAAATCAAAGATTATTTGAACCTGTAATTGCCTATGGATTGAAAGTTATTGAAGGACTGAAACCTGTAAGAGAAGAAATTGATTTAGAATTGATTGAAGATATGCCTGTTCAAGTAATTGACAGTTTAATACTTAACAATAATATTGGAGTTAATTTTGTAAGCCAAAGTCCTAAAGATGCTATCTTTTATGGTCAATTAGCGGCAAAATTAGTAAGGGAAAAAGAATGGGAAAAAGCAGAACTTTTTTATAAGCGTGCATTAAAAGCTTTGGGAAAAGCTGAAACGCCAGAATTACAAACTATTAGAGCTTCTATTGCCTTAAGTCTAGGCGCTATTTACACAGTAAAAGGAGAATTAGATAAAGCTTCAAGATATATGAGGTATTCTTCTAAATATTATCAGATTGCGAAAGATAGAATTGGTGAGGCACAAATTAACTTTAACTTGGCAGCCATTTATGCAAAACAGAGAGTATTGGATAAAGCAAAGATCTTTTTAAAGAAAGCTCAAGATTTATCCCAAGAACTTGAGTCAGCAACTGTAGCAAATACTCATATCCAAAAAGTTTCAGATTATTTTTCAGTTAAATCTCTGGGTGCTGGATTGAATGCTAGTTTTCCTGTTGTTTTTTGGTCTGGTAAGAATTCTGGTGTAAGCACAAAAAGATTACCAATTAGAAAACCAAGGATGAAGAAAAAATTAGGAGTTTATATTGGCAATAGATTAGTTACTACTGAATGGGATGCAAAAGGATCAATCCCAAAAGAGCAAATTGTCAATCAAATTTATAAATGGCGTATTAATCGAACTAAATTAGAGGAAATAACTTTTAATTATCAGCTTCAAAGTGATTTCGCCGTTCAACTTCCTCATATCTATTATTATATAATTCCAACAGCACTTGGAGATTGTTATCACGCTATTGGTGAATATAATACAGCAGAAAGTTATTATTTAAAGGTTGCTAACTATGAATATATCAATACCCAAATAGAAATTCCAGATTTGTGGATAAAATTAGCTAACAATGTATTAGCCTGGGGAGATTCGCTTTATAAAAATAGTGACTATACTGAGTCAATGGATATTTATCGAAAAGTTGTTGATCTCCCTGGCTCTGGTGATGTTGTTTGGGCAAAGTCTTATCTTTACAAACATAGTAAATTAAGACTTGTCGGAAACAAAGTAAAAAGTATGCTTGAAAAATATGAGAATGGTGTTATTGAAGCGATAAATCCTAAACTTAAAACTATAGTTTTGGAGGTTAGAGCAAGGTTGCTTCAATTGGAAGCAAATCTAGATTTTTGGGGAATGCCAATGGATATAATCCCTATCTGGAGTTTTGAATACTTACAAACTGTTGCCCGATATTTTGCAGGACAAGCAGTGCAGGCAGAACGTGAGTTTGTTCATTTTTGGGATAGAGGTGAAACAGAATCTCTAACACGCCAACAAGTAGAACAGGGTGTGGCTTTAGTAACTGGTGAATTAGAATTGGCAGGGAGAAGAAAGGAATCCGCGGAGGATGAGTTGGCTATTTATCAGGCTGGTAAAGAATTAGCAACTCTTCGAAAAAATAATGCACAAGATAATTATTACGACTATTCAAGCTTATCAGCTCAACGAATTTATGCAGATGCTGCTATTGCGACATTGGGATCTGGCTCTAGCGTGGATTGGGATAAGATAGAAAAGCATATCAGAGAGTTACAAGAAGAAGGACGAACAAGTGGAAAAACTGGACATCTTATTGGTGCTAGAACTTTGGAAAGGGGTCGGAAGACTCGTGAATATGAGCTTGGATCTATGAAAAGACAGATCAATGAACTTGGCTTAAGTGAAGAGATGGCTAATAAGCAATGGGATGCTGCTCGTACTAGAGTTGAAGTAGCTGATCAGATGGAAGTTATTGCCAAGTTAAAAAAGGAATTTGCTGAAGAAAGCCTTGCTGCTTTTGATAATCAACTCTTTACTCCAGATGTCTGGTATCAGATGGGTTTATTTATGAGAGGAATTTCTAATAGTTATTTGTATATGGCTTTAAATATTGCAAAAATGATGCAAAAGGCTTATAACTTCGAGAATGGTCTAAAGCGTCATTATATTAAAGAAGATTATTCGACTAACACTATTAAAGGTATGTTTGCTGGAGATGCACTTTTATTAGATATTGATAGTTTTACTCATGATTTGATTACCTCGGTTCACAAAAAAGAGATTCCAATAAAGCATACGTTTTCTTTGGTAGAAAGTTACCCATATTTATTTGAAACTCAATTTAGACAGTCTGGAAAAATGGAGTTTGAAACTCGAATTGAAGATTTTGATCTAGCTTATCCAGGTACATATGGAAGAAAGATTAAGAAAATTGAAATTTCTATTCAAGGTATTTTACCAAAGGATGGAATTAAAGGAACTCTAACCAATGGTGGAATCAATAGATATAGAACAACGAATTTTGATGAAGTTAAGTTTCGAATTCAACCTAAGGAAACTCTGATCCTTTCAGAATATAGAGTAAAAGAGGATGCGATTATTTTCCCAGATGATTCAACTAAATTAGGTTTATTTGAAGGGGTAGGTGTAATAGGAAGTTGGGCTTTGGAGATTCCGAGATTTTCTAATGATTTAGACTTCAATATGATTACTGATATTAGTATAACTTTTTACTATAATGCTCGTTATGATGAAAGGTTAGAACATAGAGTTAGAGAAGAGTTTGCTACTTTAGATGGAATGAATCAAAAATCACGCATTATTCCATTACGTTGGGCATTTCCAGATCGGTATTTCTATTTCCAAGATACAGGTAAACTTGAGTTTATGTTAGATCCGTCATATTTCCCATTCAATGAATTGAATCCAAAGATCCGCAATCTAAATGTACTGATTATTACCGAACCTGAAATAGATCCTGAATCTTTGGTTGTTCGTTTCTGTACGCCAAACCATAACAATACAATTAAAGCGAAACCAAATTCTAAAGGTGAGATTGCAGTGACTAATAATCATCCATGGCAACCATTATTAATGGAAACTGCTGTTGGGGATTATCATTTAGAGATTAGTAAAGAAGAAAATCCGCAGCTTAACAAAGATGGTGCATTTAAGTTAGAAGGAATTAAAAATATAGTATTGATATTAGAATATGATTTTACTCCTAGGATGTAGGAGGGTTAATTATGTCTAAGACAAGCGGAATTTCAGAACAGGTACTTTCATTACCAAAAGGTGGAGGGGCTATTCAGGGATTAGGAGATACTTTTAAGCCAGATCTTCATACTGGAACTGGATCTTATTCAATTCCATTAGATATTCCCAATGGCATTAATGATATTGCACCCAAATTAGCTCTTTCATACCATACTGGAGCTGGTAATAGTGCTTTTGGTATGGGATTTGATCTAAATCTTTTAACTATCAGTCGTTCTACTAATAAAAAACTCCCGACGTATCGAGATGAAGGAGATACATTTATATTAAATGGTGCGGGAGAACTTGTAGCTAAGGGTGATGGAAAATACCGTTTACGAGTGAGCAATAATGCCTGGCAAATTGAGCGTGATGGAAATGGTTTTAAACTTCAAGATGGAGAAGGAAAAATATATAAACTTGGAGTAACAGATCAGGCACAACTTTATGTGAATGAAAATGGATTTAAGAAGGTATATAGTTGGTGTTTAGAAGAGATTGAAGATGTTTTTGGGAACAAAGTAATCTTTAGTTATATGAGAGATGGTAATCAGCTTTATTTAAAACAGGTGGATTACAGTATATATACTCTTCGATTTGAATATGAGGAAAGGCCAGATCCTATTATTAATGGACGTGCTGGTTTTTTGATTAATACTCGTCAGCGATGTAGTCGGATAGAATTGTTAGTCAATACTTTATCTCAACCGTTAACACGTTTTTGGGAACTTAAGTATATGCAAAGTGTAGGTGGAGGTCATTCTTTATTGCACAAAGTGAAACTTACAGGTGTTGGCGAGGATGGTCACACTGAGAGCACGCCGATTCTGAAGTTGGACTATACTAAGTTTGAGCCCAGAAAGCTTGAGCGATTTACTGGTGAAATGCTTCCTGAAAACATGTCTGATGGACGATGTGAGTTAATCGATTGGGATGGAAATGGATTGCCTGATCTGATGGAGATTAAAGAAGGGCGTGTGGTGGTGTGGAGGAATTTGGGGGAAAAATGGGCTGGCCCTCAGTTTTTAGATGACTTACCTGCGCCATTAACGTTAGATGAATCTGGAATTGCTTTTGCAGATATGGAAGGTAATGGTACAGCAGATCTCATTATGATAGATCGTGCATTGAATGGTTATTATCCTCATTTGCAAGGTGGTGGCTTTGGAAGACCAGTTTATTGGAAGCATAGTCCAAATATAACTTTAACTGATCCAAATGTTCGTTTGATTGATCTAAATGGAGATGGGATAACTGATTTGTTGGTCACTGGAGAAAATTTTATTAGCGCTTATTATCGTGATCAGAAAACTGGGTGGAGTGAGCGTCCAAAAACTCTCCCTCGTTCTTTAGTTCCTCCAGTCTCTTTCAGTGATCCACATACTCATCTTGCAGACTTAAATGGTGATGGTCTTCAGGATTTGGTAAGATTAGATGGAAAGGGTATCACATATTGGCCTTATCTAGGAAATTGTAGATGGGCTGAACCGATATTTTTAGATAATCCTCCAGACTTGCCGTTACGCTTTGATCCAAAAAGAATGTTTTTTAATGATATTGATGGAGATGGATGTGCTGACTTAGTTTATGTAGATTTTGACAAAGTTATCTATTGGTTAAATCAAGGTGGAGTACGGTTAAGTGAAGCACACGAAATTTTGTACACCCCACCAGTAACTTCTATGGATCAGATTCGTCTCGCTGATATGAAGGGAACAGGAACAACTGGAGTACTATGGACAAATAGGAATCTTGTAAGTCACAATAGTGATTATTATTATCTTGACTTTGCAGGTAGTTCGAAACCTTATTTACTTAATAAGATAGATAACGGGATGGGGTTAGTAACAAAGATCGAATATGGAATGTCTACACATGAAGCAATCAGAGATCATAATAATGGCTCTCCATGGGAGACTTTTTTGCCATTCCCAGTTCCTGTTGTTTCAGTTACCTCTATAACGGATGAAGCAACTAAACGTCAATCTCTCGCAAAATTTAGATATCATAATGGTCATTTTGATGGAATCAGTAGAGAGTTTGCTGGTTTTGGTATGGTCGAGGTTGAGGAAGTGGGAGATGAGTCTATCCCAACTATGCTGACATATAATTGGCATCATTTAGGATTGGACCCGAAGGATCTCACTCATCCTTTAACTGATTTGGAAAGGCAGAGATTAAAAACTCTCAGAGGTAAGCTTCTAAAGACTGAAGTTTATGGAGCAGATGGTAGTCCAGATCAAGATAAGCCAATTTTAAGAACAACTAATCGCTGGGATTATCGAATTGTAGAGGTTATTGATGGTGTAGAGATATTGCTTTCATATCTTGTTGAGAGTCAGACATTTCATTTGGAGAGAAAGGAGAAGGCTTTTAAGAAATTAATTATGAGAAATCTTTCCCATGATAGTCAGGGAAATATCACAGAACAGGAAGAAAGATGGGTGGATTTACTACATCCTGATTTATCTTCTTCATTATTTACTTCAATTGAGTATGTAACTGATCCAGCAAATAGATTTGTACGTAGACCGGCTAGAATTGTTCAGCGTGATACTGAAGGTAAGATCTTATCAACGGTTATTAGCTATTATGATAATTTACCTGAAGGCCAGATTGGTGAGCAAGGATTGTTAACCTGTCAGGAAAATCTAGTATTAACTGATGCGATTATCTCACAAGTTTATGGAGAAGATATCCCTGATTTTGCTCAGCTTGGTTATCAACGACGTTCTGGTGAAGATGGTTGGTGGGTTAATCAGGTTAAATACACAAGAGTAGATGATGTTAATGGAATTTTTGGAACAACTACTAATGCTCGTGGATATACAACTGAATTCTTTTTTGACTCCAATAAAATACAACCCAAACGAATTGTTGATGCTTTAGGAAATTCGACTGAAGCTGTGTTTAATTATCGTGCTAATAAACTAGAATCCTTAACTGATGCAAATGGTGTAACTATGAGTAATAGATATGATTCCCTTGGAAGATTGGAAAGAACAATTAAACCGGGTGATAGTGATTCTTTACCTACCATGCGTTTTGCTTATAAGACTGATCAAATGCCTATAGTGATTGAGACAGAAGAGCGAATTCAAAATGGACAAGAGAAAGTTAGAGTACGTCAACAGTTTCTGGATGGTTTTGGTGAAGTGATTGAAGAAAGATTCATAGGTAATCAAAGTGAAATTGTAGAAAAGAGTCAAACCTATACAGCTCGTGGTCAGCTTAAAGAACAATTTTTACCGTATTCTTTAAATGGTAGTGATTCTAATCCTGATGAATTGCCAAAGCGTAAATTTTACTATGATGCATTGGGTAGACTGTTGAGGGTCATAAATCCAGATGGTTCGGTACAAAATCAACAGATTGAAATAGGTGTAGCATTTTTAAATGATGAAGAAGATAATTTTAATTCTGCTCATTGTGATACTCCAACCAGGCTTATGTATGATTCAAGAGGTCAAATTATTGAAGTAGCAGTGAATGATAGTGGACGTTGGATTCCGATGAGATACAAATATGATCAGAAGGGGAATTTAGTTGCATCCGAAAATGCTCTTAATCAAAAAACTACCTTTGTCTATGATCTATTGGGTCGTCGTCTTTATACTGAAACTCCAGAGTCTGGTAAAGTTGTTTTTGTATTTGATGCAAATGGTAATCAGATTGAAAAGAGAGATGCAAATGATGGTGTACTTTGTTATGAATATGACGAATTGGATCGGTTAATATCTACATGTTCGCCTAAAACAGGAGAAGTTTTAAATGAATATACATTTAATGATTCAGCAAAGCCTGCACCGGTCGAGTTAGGAACAGGGAATTTTACTAAAGGAAGAATTGTAAAGATCAAGCATCAGGGCGGAGAGGAATATTATGACTATGATTGTCTAGGAAGGACTACTAAAAAGGTACTCTGTCTATTTGAATTGCCAGATCAGGAGTTTAGATTAGATTTTTCTTATACAGCAGATGGTCAACTTTCAACTGTTACTTATCCTGCAAAAAGTCCTGGTTTGGAGAGATTACAGGTAAGATATAATTATGATCAACGAGGTTTGTTGAGCAGTATTCCGAATTATATCCGGCATATTGATTATAATCTCTCTGGTCAGCGTACTCGGGTTGAATATGCAAATGGGGTAACAACAACATATGATTATGATCGAGAATCGTTCAGATTAAAGGAATTGATTACTCACGATGGTTCGAATTCTGTATTACAAGAGTATCGATATGAGTATGATTTGGTTGGTAATTTACTTAAGGTAAACTCACCTGATCTCATGATTGCTACGAGTTATCTATATGATGATCTTTATCGTTTAAAAGAGGCGACTACACAGGCGGGGAATAATTGGAGATATGAGTATGATGATTTAGGTAATTTGGTTTTTAAGTCTGATGTCGGGCGTTATCAATATGATGAAAATGGTTTAATTAACAGTGTTGGTGATGATCTGTTTACTCACACAGCTTTGGGACAAATGAAGGATACGCCGTGGGGAGAATATGCTTATGATTTAAATGGCTATCTGAGATCTGTTACAAGAAATAGTGGGCAGATGGAGTGTGTTTATGATCATACTGGTAAGAGAGTTAGCATGGAGGTAAAGGCTGCTGAGTCTTCGGAGAGATTGTTTACTCCGGATGAGTTGATATTTATCAAGGATGGAGCTCTTTTTGCCCGTATTCTAGATTGTGGGAAGCAGGTTGCGCAGGTTAGGATTGGGGGATCGGGAGTTAGTTTTCTGCATGGGGATCATTTGGGGAGCACGGGGATTGTGACTGGCCCAGAAGGTCAAGTGGTTCAAAAAATATACTATGATCCATTTGGCTCAATCTTAGAAAACTATGTTTTTGATCAAGAAAACGAAACCTTTGTCCTATATACAGGTGAAGTCTGGGATGCCTGGTCAGAGTTACTATATCTAAACGCTAGATATTATAACCCCAAGCTAGGTCGATTCATAACTCCTGATGCAATCATCTCAGAAATCTTTCAACCTCTATCCTGGAATCGCTACAGTTATGTCCGAAATAATCCTCTTTGTTTTGTAGACCCGACAGGTCATTTTTGGGAAGAAGTAGGGGATTGGTTTAAAGATAATTGGAAATCTTTTGTGATTTCTGTAGTGACAATAACTGCAGTTGTTGCCTTGACAGTTGTTACCTTTGGAGCTGGAGCTCTAATCGGTGTCGGAATAGCTATGGCTGTAGGTGGAACAATAGGAGGGATTGCAGCACATCAAGCTGGAGGTGACATACTCTCTGGAATTCTGGTCGGAATGGCTGCAGGTGGTGCGGCAGCCTTTGGGGGCTTAGGAATTCAAGCAGGCGTAGGAGCTTTACTTGGTAATGGTTTATTGGCAACTATAGCTAGTGGTGCCTTTTCAGGTGCAGTTTCTGGTGCGGCAATGGGCTTTGCTTCCGGATATGCTGGTGGACAAGGAGATGCAGGTAGGATATTTGATAGAATGTGGAAAGGTGCCTTAACTGGAGCTATTGTGGGTGCAGCATTTGGCGCCACATCTTATGCTCTTAAAGACTTAAAAGTAGATTTCCATAAACCTTCTGCTTCAGAAACTAGAGAAATGCTGAAGTCTGCTTCTAAAAAGGCAGGAGAAGAAATTATCAAACAAGCTGAATCTGGAAATTTAACTGCAGGATCTGCAGCATCTTCATTTGGTAAAAATCTCGGTAGTGAATTATTTTCAAATATGGTTCGGTTCGGAAGTGAATCTGGACATACAATTTTCACACCTCTGGTTACTCAAAGCTTACACTTTGGTTTGACAGGGGCTGCTAGTGGAGCATTAGTTCTGGATTGGGCGGATGATATATGGGATTATCTTGTGAATAATGATCTGGCGAAGATTAGTTTTGGTGGGGAGTTTTGATATTGTGATTGACAGGCTAGCTTTCTCGGAGTAATCAAGCCACTTTTAAAGATACTAAGTTTTATGAAAGTAATACTTTCATAAATTATAAAGAAGATATTCGTATGGAATTGACGCAATGCGACTACTCAGTTATTTTGGAGTGGAAAGAGTTTTTTGCAATGGATGGGGTTAAAGTTCAGGAATATTCCATTTCATGTCATAACTATGATGGAAGTGAAGAGACTTTGTATTCCATGAATTGGTCTGTTGTCGGTTATCATTTTAGAGTACGCGGTGATGATGAGAAAATTATGAGGGAGTTCATTTGAAAGCATAATGCTTTAGTTCGGGAGATTTGACATCATTATTACTTAAGACTAATTAAATGAGTATTACCTATACAAAAAAGGTACTGGAGTAATCCAGTACCTTTTTGTATAGGTAATGGTGAAGATATAATAAAGGATTTGCTGAAATATTATCGAAGTAACCAGTTATGAATAAAAATAGAAGATAAATTCAAAAAATAAAGATCAAAAAATAAAGATCAATAAATTCTTGAATAAACTAAAGGGCAGACTCAAAATGCTAATCTTTGAGTCTGCCTTTAAATTTTAACAATATATCGTAAAATTATTTCGTAATTAGATGAAGTATGATATAATTCTATAGTACTAAAAAGTTACAATATGATTCGCTCACAAAAAGTATTTTAGTCGCACTTGCATACCATATAAAGTATTGACATCGCCAATTCAGTATTTTATATGGTATGCAAGCTCTTGTGTGACTACTTTTTGTGGGCTAATCATAATACATCGTGTTCTGACCATAATACATCTATAAAGGAGTGAAAAATGGATACAATAAACTTAATAAAATGTTTGAAAGAAGATATTTCAAAAATCGAAACTACTCACATAGCTGCTGAACTTTCAAAAATAGCCAATAAATATTATAAAGAAGTTCCCGAATCTGATGAAAAGCTGCTTGAAGTTTGTGAACAGTTAATTGCTTCAAATAAAATGAGTTTATTCTCAATAGCAACACTTTGGATCAAAAAAAGAAAAACTACAATTGATATGAAATATTTTTCGACCATAGAAAATTGGCTATATAAATATATACATCATTGGGGCACATGTGATCAGTTTTGTTATAGGGTATTAAATCCTTTTGTTGATAAATATCCCGAACTGTTTGAAAATGTACTAGTATGGGCTGATTCAGATCAAACTTATGTCAGAAGAGCAGCCCCAGTGTCTATGATTCGTATTGGTAAAGGCTTTAGAGTAAAATCTGATATAGATAAAGTTATTGTTATTGTTGAAAAGTTAAAAGATGATAACCACCTACATATTCAAAAAGGTATTGGGTGCTTGCTCAAATATTCGTATCATGCATATCCTGATGAAGTATTGAATTATTTAAGAAACAATGTGAATAATCTTTCTCGTACAACATTTAGATATGCATTAGAAAAAGTACCAAAGGAAATTAAACAAGAGATGATGAAATTATAATAGTATATATTTCATGAACATAGCAGTAAAAAAATAAGAGAGTGGTGGTTTTTTTGGAAAACTTTTTGGAACTAGGAATTCGTCCTGAAATAAATAAAACTTTAAAAAACAATGGAATTGTCAAACCAACTCCAATCCAGGAAAAAACAATACCAGAATTACTCAAAGGTAAGGATGTAATTGCTCAAGCTCAAACCGGTACTGGGAAGACTCTGGCTTTTGTCTTACCTATTCTAGAATTGATTGATCCTCAAAAAGAGCATATTCAAGCATTAATTATTACCCCAACGAGGGAGTTAGCTTTACAAATTACAAATGAAATTAAGAAAATGGTTAAAGAAACAGAAGAGATAAAAGTACTCGCTGTCTATGGTGGACAAGATGTCGAACGACAGATGAAAAGACTTAAAGGCCCTAGACATATCGTAATTGCTACACCAGGGAGACTTCTAGATCACATACGTCGAGGTACAATTAGTCTTTCTAAAATATCCAAGCTTGTACTAGATGAAGCAGATGAAATATTGCGTCGTGGATTCTTAGAAGAGTTGGAGGATATTGTACGTAAAATTCCATCCAATCGACAAACTATGCTATTCTCTGCAACAATGCCAGATCAGGTAAAGATGTTAGGGAAAAAATATATGAATAAGCCAGTAGATATACGTGTTAAAGGGACACAGGTTACTTTAGAAGAGATCAAACAATTAGTAGTAGAAGTAACTGACGCAAATAAAGAGAAAATCTTATTTAATCTAATTGATGAACAACGTCCATATTTAGCTATGATCTTTTGTCGAACAAAACAAAAAGTGATGTCACTTAATTTAGCATTACAACAAAACGGCTACGACTCTGATGAAATTCATGGTGATTTATCTCAAAACAAAAGAGAACAAGTCATGAAACGTTTTCGTCAGGCTAAATTTCAAATTTTAGTGGCAACTGATGTGGCAGCTAGGGGATTGGATGTAGAAGGTATTACCCATGTATTTAATTATGATATTCCTCATGATGTAGATAGTTATATACATCGTATCGGTCGTACTGGCCGCGCTGGAGAAAAGGGAGTTGCCATTACCTTAGTGCAAAATAAGGATATGGAAAGATTAGATAGAATTGAACGTGGAATCAAAAAAGCTATAAAAACAGCGAATGATGAGACAAGTTCTTATGAAAAGACTGGGTTTAAAAAGTCAGAGGGTTATCAGAAGAAAAAGCAGGAACAGCGAAAAAGAGGTAAGGATACCTCTAAAGGAAAGCACCGAAATCAGAAGGCTGCTCATAAAAAGAGTGATAGTCGATCTAGTCGGGGTAAGTCTAAGCTAAAAAAGCGTAGAGGAAGATAACATTTTTTAAGCATCCTTTTCAAATGAAAAATTGACTTATGCCTATTGTGTACTTATGAGTGAATGGCGTTCATGAGTACATGATAGGCTATTTCTATGGAAATATTTTGATTTAGATGAAGGAATTCATCTGTTTCAAGATGAATTATATTTAAGAAAAATACTACATATAAATTATAACTAATCTAAGTAAGGAAGGTGTATATTATGCTAATAAGACGATTACTTTTTCTATTTATCACAATTACACATTTGTTAGCAACATTAATGTGGAAAGATTGGCTGTATTTTAATCATGGAAGAGAGATCGCTTCAGTTTATTGGATAATCATTTGTTTGGAATTTATGGTTTCAATTATAATACTATGGCCCTCATTAATGAAAGAAGAAAAATTCAACTTGTTCATTGCAAAGTTGAGAAAGTATTTAAACTCATATTATAATTCCTAATTATTCATTTAAAAACTCATATTTTTTCGAAAAATATGGAACAAAAGATTGAATTTAGCATCTAAAATTGTTAGAATGTAAATGTTGAGTATTTATACTGCAATTCAATCATTAATAAAGGAGGCCAAATTTATGAAGAAATCAGTATTTATTCTAATGTTAGTAACAACGCTAATATTAACAACTGGAGGAATATGTTTAGCAGGAGGTATGTTCACAATTGAAATACCATACAATGTACTTCCACCAGATCGCATTTACGCTGAAACTTTACTGAATTTAGGTTCAAGGTATGAAGAAATGGGCTGGTATTCTGAAGAAATAATGCGTTCAATTTTATCACAGGTTGACAATGTCTTACGTGAGTATAGAAATATAAGAAGTTTTGAAGATTATCAAGAAATTTTTGGAGAAAGACTTCTTCAAAGAAATTTTAATGGTAATTTTGCAAAACTTTCAGAAGTTTATGATAGGGCTATAGCCTGTGAAGACCAGGAGAAATATCAGGAATCATTTGCTGCATGGCATGAATTCCAAAGACTGCTTAACGATTTATACTACACAAATTATGACTATTATGAACCTGATAGATATTGGGGTGAGGATTTATACGCAGGTGATGAATATGATGATTACCAAGACAAACCTCGAGAGATACATTTGGATGGTTATTTATTTAGAGATTATGCTAGATATGAGAATTTACTATATAGTATAGATGAATATCTATATAGCGAAGGATTGAAAATAGAAAAGGCTAATTATGATGAATTAAATAACATATCAACAAAAACAATGGATTTGATTCATCAGGCAGATGAGTCATGGGAAGAACTTATTGCTTTGTTAGAAAAGGTAATTTGTAAAAATTATGATTATCCAGAGTCCTATGAAAATAATCCTAATGTATATGATTATCATAAAGCTTCTGATACAAATAACGATACAACTGCTGATACAATTACAGATACTGATACAGAAACTGAACAACTCGATAGAAAAACTGCTGAGGAAAATAATGATACTGGATATATGTTACATTTAGAAGGAGATTACGAGGGTGCAATCGAAGCTTTTGAGACAGCTTTATCTTATGACTATACTTATTTTCTGCCCTATTATAATTATGCGCGGACAATTTGCGTTATGATGAGTGAAGATAATGATGACTTTGATTTCTATGAAGCTGGAATTATAGAACTTTTATATATAGTTAATGAATTAAATCCTGGATATGTTAAAAATATAGAAAATGATTCTGCTTTTGATGTAATGAAAAAAGATTTTATCTATTACATGCTTTTAGGATATACTATTGACAATACTGAAAATGTGAAGACTATTTTACAGGAATTAGATTGGTATATTGAAGACCCACTTCAAGAACATCATCCATATTTAGGTGGAGCGACATTTGATGAAAATGGAATGGTAACACTATGGTATTATCCAATTAATTTTTATCAACTTTTTGAGTATGAACTTCATAAATTCCAAGGAAAATATGAAGTAAATGGAAATAAAATTACTATATATTTAAATGAAAAGATGTTGCGGAGAAGAACATATGATGATATTAGAACCAATGATTCAGAATATGAAGAAGTTAACATTTTGCACGGGTACTTAGATGAAGATGGAAGTGTGATAATTGATATCTTTGAATACCCATTATTATATCAATATAAACAATTTGGTAGTTAATCAAAAAGCCTGTGGATTTTCCACAGGCTTTTTGATTATGCAAAATTAATATTTGAATTGTGCATAATCGATTTTATTATTCCAATAAAGAGGGGATTTGAAAAAATAAAAGAATATTTAATTTAACGACATTTCAGAAGGCGAAGTTCCTCACCTCTATAGGTGAGAGTTCAAATCTACTTCTGAAGTTGTTGAACTTAAGAAAGAATAACGTAGTTATTATTTCGATTTTAAGCACATATTGGGGAGGAAATATACCTACTCCCAGAGCTTTATGCAATTGTGAAGTATGCAAAAAAGCCAGGGAATTTGGTGAACCATATAAAAGAAATAGTAGTTCCTTATATATCAATGACATTAATGGGTTAATTGATTACCCAGAAGATATTACAGAATGGATTAGAAAAAATAAGGTAAAGAAGACTCTGTTTACTCACATTGAAGAAATAGAGATATAGTTATAGGGATAAATTATTTTTAACAAAACCTAAAAATAAAGGAGAGAAAAACTATGGATATTGAAAAGATAAGGGAATATTTTTTAAGTAAACCCGGTGTTGTTGAGGAGCAGCCATTTAATCAACCCGTTCCAGTATTTAAAGTTGGAGGTAAGATGTTTAGTTTAATTAATATACACGAACCGGATCGGACAAGTATAAATTTAAAGCACTACAAAGAAGAAAATTATGAACTACGTGAAGTTTATGACGAGATAGTTCCAGGATATCATATGAACAAAGCTCATTGGAATACAGTATATTTAGATGGAAACTTAGAGGAAGAATTTGTTAAGTGTCTAATTGCTACTTCCTATGATTTAGTTTTTAAATCATTATCAAAAAGCAAACAAAAAGAAATTTTGGTAACTAATCAAGAGGTATAGAATTAGATATTAGATATATCTAAAAAGCCCCAAATGCTATGATGTTATTTCTATATTTGCAAAGGAAAATGACGGTGTGATCACAAATTGTAAAGTTGATGTTGGAGATATGTATTTATCAAGGGTACCGATTAAAGTAAGGGGGTTCATCTTTTTAAACTAATGTTTTTACCCAATCAGCATTAACAAAACTGTACAATAAGTCTAGACAAATTTGTTTGTGCGATAAAAGACTTTTATAACCCAGGTCATGAGGTTTTGAAATAGGATATGTACTATTATTGTGGGACATTATTCTGTCTCCTTTTTTATCATAAAAAAGAAGACGAAAAGTAATAAATGTAGAATTCTTAAATGTGGCTTTATGACTATAAGCATTAATTAAGTTTGTAAGTGAAAGAAAAAGATATAAAAAAATTAAAATAAGAAGAGGAATTAAACTAATGAAAAAAATAGGATTAAAGGAATTAAATAAATATTTATCAACAAAAACTGAAAAAGAGTTGAAGGAAGAAATAAAGGCATTATTCAAAGTATTTCCAGACGTAAAGGAATACTATCAAATAAAAGCTAATCCAGAAAATGAAATAGCAATTTTAGAAAAATATCGAAAAATTATCGAAAATGAATTTTGGCCTGTTAGAGGTGAGTCAAAACTAAGATATTCCGTGATGAAAAAGGCTATTACTGATTTTAAGAAGATTTCAAAAACGCCAGAAAATATTGCTGATTTAATGATTTCGCGTGTTGAAAATGGTGTTGATTTTACTAATAAATATGGGGATATGGATCTTAAGTTTTATAATAATATCCTTGGCATATATAGTGCTACGTTAGCTTATATAGAAGCTAATGATTTGCAAATCAAATTTAAAGATAGATGTAAGAAGGTGGTAGAGAACAGCCAAGGAATAGCTTGGGCTTTTCCTGAGGAAATGGAAATTGTTTATTATGAAGTTTTTTATGATTTAGAAGAGGAGGAAGATGAATTTTAACCAGTGATTTAAATGCCACCACTAAGCGATTTAATTCAGCACGGTGGATGTTAGCTGTAATGCCAACCTATATATGAATAAATTCATGCCCGGCTTCCGGCTGTGTGCGTAGAAAATATATTATAAAGAGGTAGATAATCGTGAATGAGATCTTTGATATTTCTTATGAAGAGATTGAAGTTATCAAGAACCTTTGGGAAAAAAACAGACAGTATCATGAGAATAGTTCAGAATACTTTAAGGAATCATACCGTTTTATTAGCTTTGATCAGAGAACCAAAGCTTTCAGTGTATTTAATAAAGAGACTATGAAAATAACTGTCGCAAAAAGTAATGATGACTATATTGGATATTGTATATCAACAATAATTGAAGAGAAGGGAGAGCTTGAATCATTGCATGTTGATGAGACTAGTAGAGGGAATGGAATTGGGAAGAAACTTGTAATTAAACATATAGAATGGATGAAAGAAAAGAATTGTAAAGTGATTGGAGTAACAGTATCTCAGGAGAATGAATCTACGATATGGTTTTATAAGAAGCTTGGATTCTATCCGAATACCTTATATATGCAACTGAAATAGAAGAGCTAGATGTGATTTGGGAAAATGTCTTTGTACCTGTACTCAGAGCGTTTAGCGCTCAGAAGTGATATTGGTGTCTACACTGCATGGGAGTTCGTGCTGGCGAGAGTCGGGCTCTAGAGCAGACCATCATACATTTCAAAGACTAAGACACAGAAATAAGAGAGGGGGAAGATTTTATGAGAAAATATTTAAATGTGGATAGATTGGAGTTTGCAGTTACATATCGCTGCAATTCAAATTGTGAGCATTGTAATGTTAAACATAAAAAGAAAATGAACAAGCCAATTGATAAGTATCTAGCTGTGGAGATTGTAAATAAGATTAGTAAAAAATATCATCCTCAATCAATAATGACTTTTGGTGGGGAACCTTTGTTACATCCTGAAATTGTATGTGCTATTCATAATGAAGCAAAGAAAACTGGTATTCCCAAAAGACAGGTGATAACAAATGGGTACTGGTCTAATGATAAGGACAAGGTTAGTGAAATTGTTAAACTATTAAAAGTAGCAGGTGTAAACAATATACTTGTTTCTGTAGATGCATTTCATAAGGAATATATTCCACTTGATATAGTTAAAAATACAGTAGAGACTTTAATTAAAGAGGGTTTTGAAGTAATAAAATGGAATCCTTGTTGGGTGGTAAATGAGAATCATAATAATCAGTACAACATAGTGACTAAAAATATCCTAAAAGAACTCGATAACCTACAAAT
>DAOVRZ010000112.1:0-18864 GCA_030627905.1 Halanaerobiales bacterium | reverse complement strand
GTTTCTTTGAATTTGAGACTAGTGAATTAGCAGGAGAGGGCAAATGTGATACAGTTCTGTATCTTTATGATGCAGATGATAACTTAGTAGCCACAAATGATGACTTTGGAACTCTATTCTCTTATATTGGAATGAATCTTCCAGCGGGTGATTATATTGTTGGAGTAAAACAATTTGATCTATTAGAACTGAAGTGTCACTTTGAAATTCGCAGTTCAGTGTTTACTTACTAAGATATTTTAAAAAATAGCCGTACTCTTGAAGAGTATGGCTATTTTTTATTTGTCAATCTTTTCTGAGATTTTCATCTTTTTTTCAGGGTTACAACTTACATATTTGATCGGTGAAGTAACATTTTCTGAATTTAACTCATAAGTTTTATCTCCCAATGGTGGATAAGTTACTTTAAGTTTATCGCGGTGTGGCATGATTATCGTCTCCTTCCTAAAGTTGTTAAAGTTAATGATATAAATACGTTATTATATCTTAAGTTTACCCGAATGGTGAAAATCGTATGCTTATATTGAAAAAAGGGTGAATCTGTGCTATAATCAAGCTGTCTGTAAAAAATTGGGTGATTTCATATTGAATAAAAATTTGGGCAGACTATAAATAGATGATGTCGCAGATGCGAGGAAATGAGGGAGATCAAGATGAAAAAAGCGATTGGCACTCCGGTAAGAACTCGGGAATTAATGAAAAAGTTTAACATACGTCCAACTAAGGCTTTGGGTCAAAATTTTTTAATTGATAGCAATATCCTGGATAAAATTGTGGAAGCGGGTGCATTGACGGGAGAAGATCATGTTGTGGAGATTGGCCCTGGGATTGGCTCTTTAACAGAGCGTATAGCAAAATTTGCAGGAAAATTGACGATAATTGAGAAGGATAGAAAGCTGATTCCAGTATTAAAAGAGATTTTAAATTCGTATACTAATATAGAGTATATAGAAGGTGATGTTTTAAAAGTTGATTGGAGTCAGATTATTCAGCCTGGAGAAAAGGTTAAAGTGATTGCGAATTTGCCCTACTACATCACTACCCCTATCATTATGGGATTTTTAGAAAAGAAAATTCCCATAGAACTTATGGTTTTCATGATTCAAAAAGAGGTAGCAGAGCGGATGATTGCAAACCCTGGTGGAAAAGATTATGGTGCGCTCTCTGTTGCAGTACAATTTTATTCAAAAGGAGAGATTGTGACCATTGTTCCACCAACAGTTTTTATTCCTCGGCCTAATGTAGATTCTGCTGTAGTGAAATTGACTAGATTAGAAGAACCTGCAGTTAAGGTGTCTGATGAGGATCTTTTCTTTAAGGTAGTGCGCGCATCTTTTCAGCAGAGAAGAAAAACATTACGCAATTCATTGTCAGGATCACCTAAAATTTCTTTATCAAAAGAAGAGATTGAAGAAGCGTTGACTGCGGTAGGGATTGATCCAAGTTTGAGGGGGGAAAGGCTGGGAATTCAGGAATTTGGTCGTTTAAGTGATCAGATTTTCAAACAAATTTCTGCCAATAGGCGGATAAAGTAGGTGATAAAATGTTTTTCATCAGCCCTACCAGGGGTAAGATGAACTTTGATGAAACCTACAAAGATATTGCTAAATTCGTAAATGAAGCCCCTGATCTGGAATATCAGTTGATTGTCGGGTGTGATTCTCAGACTCGTGAAGAAAATGTATGTTTTGTAACAGCGGTGGTCATTTATCGTTTAGGAAAGGGTGGTAGATTCTATTATCTCAAAGAATACGAAAAGATCAATCGAAGTATAAGACAGAGGATATTTTATGAAACTGCTAAAAGCCTTGAAGTGGCAAGTGAAATTACAAGAAAGCTTTCTGAAGATGATAATTGTGAATGGAATTTACAGATTGAAATTCATTTAGATGTCGGCCAAAAGGGAAAAACGAGAGAACTAATTAAAGAAGTTGTTGGAATAGTAGTTGGAAATGGGTATGATGCCAGAATAAAACCAGATTCTTATTGTGCTTCAAAAGTGGCTGATCGATACACGAAGTGAACTCGTTCAGCTAAAGCTGAACATCGGGGCTTCAGTGGGGGATTCTACCCCCACTTATAGAAGTGGGGGTCTTATCTCAAAAGATAAATAAAATGGCTCACCTGTGACATATTTTTTTCATATAATAATCTAAGGGATTAACCCTGTTGGAGGTGAGGGGTTGGAAAATAAAATTAAAATTGGTGATCTTGTTATTAGACAATCTCATGGGGGAGATTTAGTTTTTGAAATTATCAAAATTGATCAGGAGTCAGGTATTGCATTATTACGTTGTTGTGATTGTCGTTTGATGGCAGACGCTCCAGTAGATGATCTAAATATATATAGGGATGAATTAGAAGATCGAAGTGGTCGTCTTCGAAAGGTTAAAATCCGGGAAGTAATTCAAAATGAGTATGTCAGACGAAAAGAAGTGTCGCGAACCCAAAGAATTCGTCGACTTAAAGAATATGGTCAAATCTATGGAACAGTACTTCAAATTGATGGAGATAAATATTATCTAGAAAAATGTTTATCACTATATGAAGGAATAAAAATTGCTGCAAATGGGTATCATATAAGTGAAGAAAAACAGCCTATGCATATTCAGGAACTTTTGAGAAAACATCGACCAGATGTATTAATTATTACAGGGCATGATGGAATGAAGAAAACTGCTGGTCATGACTTGAGTGACTATCATACCTCCCGCTACTTTGTAGAGAGTGTGTTAAAAGCACGAGATTGGGAACCAAATAAAGATGGGTTAGTAATTTTTGCTGGAGCTTGTCAATCATTTTATGAGGCTTTGATTAAAGCGGGGGCTAATTTTGCTAGTTCGCCTAATCGAATAAATATTCACACTTTAGACCCAGTGCGAGTAGCGGAAATGATAGTACTAACTCCGTTTAAGGAGATTGTTTCTATTAAAGGGGTGATTCATAATTCCATTTCAGGATCAGATGGAATTGGCGGACTTGAATCTTTGGGAAAGATGCGTCTTAGTCTACCTAAAATTAGCAAACAAAATATAGAAAAAGCATGAAAGGTGGTCTGACATGGCTAAAAAAGTTTTAGATGACATTCGAAAAGATTTGAACTCTTTTGTTGGGCATCAGGTTACTTTAAAGGCGAATCGAGGGCGACGAAAGATTTTACAGAAAGAAGGTGTGTTGGAACAGACTTACCCTAACATATTTGTGATTCGTGTAGAAGATGACCATAACCCACGCCGAATTTCTTATACATATGCTGATGTCTTGACTGAGACTGTTGAAATAGTGATTAAAGGGCAAAATGCGAAGATTGGTTGTGTTAGTGTTTAACAACATCGACTTTAGTGAACTCGTCCAGCTAAAGCTGAACATCGGGGCTTCTACTTCCACTGAAGATTAAAAACAATTCCCCCCACTTATAGAAGTAGGGGTCTTAACTCAAAAGATTAAAATAAAAAATCAGAGTTGTGCGTTCATTATGTGCGCAAAACAGCTCTTTTTTTTTGTTTTTGTTTTGACTAATTTCGTCGAACATGTTATTATTTAACTAACAAGTAGATGTCACGCAGAAGCATAGAGAAGGAGGTCCCCTATGAAACTTAATATCTTATGGATTGTATTGGGTGGTGCTTTTGGTGGATTGTTGAAAGCAATTTTTGACGGCGAACATAAGTTAGCGAAACCTATTTTTATTGGAAAATATTTTTATCTGGGGTTTCTAGGTAATGTGTTTATTGGAATAGGAGCGGCTATTATTGGAATGAATTATCTTTCTTCAATAACTGAACCTGATAATGTTCTTAAACTCAATGAATTGAAGATTTTAGCTACGAGTATCTCTTTTGGAATTGCTGCAAATTCAGTAATAGAAGGTGTTATTGAAAAAGTAAAGACGAAAAAGAAAGACATACCTTTATAATTTTTACATAGACACAAAAGCAAAGTGCCTAATGGCACTTTGCTTTTGTTACACACTCCCAGAACTTTTTAATATAATGTACTAGGAGATGGGGGTGGTAAGTATGGTTGGGGATTCTTTATTATATTCAGTTAAACCAGGGGAAACAATCTGGAGTATAGCAGATAAATTTGAAATTAACCCTGGTACGATGATTTGTGCAAATGATTTAGAAGGCATGAATGTTGTTTATGGAGGACAAAAGTTGATAATCCCTGAGTTTAGTGGAGAGTATCGACGGGAGATATTGGGTTATTATCATGGTATACAAAATAGTGGACAATTTGTGCGTGCGCAGACAGTATTAAATCCAGTTATGACTAGTATAAGTCCTTGTTGGGCTGAGATGAATGAAAATGGTAGTATTACTGTAAAAATTGATTCAGAAGTAATCACACAAGCTAGAGCGAAAGGAATTAAGGTCTACTTGCATGTTGAGAATTTTAATCACTTAGGAAAGATTGCTGATCAGGTTCTAGAAAAGACACAGTATAGGCGAGAATTGTTACATAGTATACAAAAACTTTTAGAGGAATATTCTTTTTCTGGGGTAAACATTCAGTTGAAAAATATATCTCCTTATAATCGAGATTATTTAAATAGACTAATTCAAGAATTCGCTTTTTATTTACATAATGAAGGCTTTGGCGTGATTGTAACTTTACCAGCTAAAACAGGCGATTCTTATGATTCTCATTGGGTAAGTGGTTATGATTATCGGAAGATAGGCGAATATGCAGATTATGTTGTATTGGAATCTTTTGATTTTCATTGGATTGAAGGGCATCCTGGGCCTATTTCCCCTCTTTTTTGGGTTAAAGATGTTTTGGATTATGCTTTGATGGAAATAGCTGAAGAAAAAATTATTTTTGGGTTGCCATGTTATGGTTATGATTGGGTGATTGATGGTCGTCAACGGGGTCAAATTTTAAGTTATCATAGGATGGTAGAAATAAGGGATCGTAATAATGCAAAGGGTATTTGGGATGAAGACTCAAGTAGTTGGTATTTCCGTTATTTTACTACAGATGAAGAACATCAAGTATGGTTTGAAGATATAGAGAGTTTACGAATTAAATTGGATCTAGTAAAAAAATATCATTTAGGTGGGATTGCACTTTGGAGAATTGGTATGGAAGATCCTGAAATATGGAAGTTGCTTGAGAGTCGGGGTCAGTAGTAACACATATGTGTAATTATTGACTTTTTGTTGATTGAAGAGAAATAAAGCAAATAAATTAGATATTTTCCAAGTAAAATAGGAGTTTTTCTTGAAATTACCTAAAAATGTGATATAATTTAATATGTGTAGAGTTTTTAGAAAAGTATTATCGAATTGAGTAAATTAAAATTTACTCATACAAAATGTTAATCACAGGAGGGAAAGAAATGGAGAACATGTTTTTGACTTTGGATGAAAGAATTGATCAAGTAGCAAAATTAACCTATTCAGATTTATATCAGGGAATTGATCAATTGATTGAAGAGTATCCCGAAGAAGAAGTTTATCCCAAGATGGTAGCTAGATTAGATTCATTTTCCACAAAATTACGTCGTGCAGCTATATATGGGATAGCGAAGATGAACAAAGAAGATACTCCAACCCATTTGATGCTTCAATTACGTTCAAGTAAAAGAGGAATTCGTCAGGAAACTCGTAAAGCATTAAATGAAATTGGGGGAGAGAGGGTAGTACAAGTTTTATCTCAGGGATTAGGTTGTAAAGACTGGTTTGCCCGTGAGACAGCAGGAAAAGCTTTGGCTGAGTTAGGAACGCCAGAAGCTTTGCCGACATTGATAAATGTAGTTTTCAATGATCGGAGCGATAAGGTTAGAAAAGCTTCTGCCATAGCTATTCAAAAGATATTGGAACGGAGTGGAGGAAATTCTTTAGAAAAATTAGAAGAATTTTTAGAACCATACCGTAATATGCCTGGTTATAGGGGAATTAAGTTCTTAGAGTCTAAACTAGTTTTAGAGACTTGTGAAAGTGTTATTAAAAATGTAAGCTAAATAAAATAGCGAGTTGAATAATAAAAAAGAGCCATTTCATGAAATGGCTCTTTTTTATGTAAGTAAACTTAAGAAAGTAATTTCGAAAAAAACTCTTTAAGAATAAATTAATAATCCCTATTGACACATTTGCAGAAATAAGTTATACTAAAACTGCAAATACAATATATAGAAAATAAATAATAAAAAGTTTGTTTTTACACATATTTTACAATATGAGTGAAAAAAACGAGAGGAGGTTAACGTTTAATTTAAAAGAGGAGTAGTGTAAGGGTAGAGTACGGTTAAAATCAAACTTTTTTGAGGGGGGAGTAGGAATGAAAAGAGTAGTATGGATTTTGAGTTTAGCTATGATTTTTGCATTAATGGTTGGTTCTTTTGCAAGTGCAAAAACTGAGTGGGTATCATTTGATGGTTCTCAACAGTCTGGTGTAAAGGTTAAATTGTTAAAAGAAGATTTAAATGGTATTGATTTTGATGTTGACGTACCTGGAATGAAGCAAATCAGTATTGACGAAAAAGGTATGCTCTATAAAAAGTTAGAAGTTATTGATGGTGCTCATAAAGTTGAGGTTGGTAAACCAGGAGTTCCTGTGGTTTGTCAATTTATCGAGATTCCATTTGGCGTTAACTATACTATACAGGTTAAAGCTTCAAAATATGACGTTATTGAAAATTATAACGTATATCCAGCTCAAGCTCCTGCGCCAGATATAGCAGAGTTTAAAGATACAGTAGAATTTACAAAAGATGAAACTGCATATTCCACAAATGCTTTTTATCCTTCTGAGCTTGCATTTGTAGAAGATGAAATGATTGTTAGAGGTCACAGATTACTTAAAGTTGTTGCTCAACCAGTTCAATACAATCCTGTTACAAAAGAATTGAAAGTTTACTCAAACTTAAGAGTAAAAATAAAATATGACAAGCCTTCAAAGGTAAAAGGTGAAAAAAGATTAAAGTCCGAAGCTTTTGATTCAATGCTTCAACCATTAGTTTTAAATTATCATTCAAATCCAGAACCTTTACCAGAAAAAGGTGGAGGTGGTGGTGGTGGTGTAGTAACACCAGATCCAACTCCATTACCAACACCAATTCAAACCGCTGGTGGAGCTGATTACTTAATTATCACTCCAGATGATTTCTATAATGAAGCAGTTACTTTAGCAAACTGGAAGGCTCAAAAAGGTCTTCAAACACAAGTAACTAAGTTATCAGAAATTGGTACTACTGCTAATGCGATTGCTAGTTATATCATGGGTGCATACGTTTATTGGGATCCAGCTCCAACTTATGTATTATTATTAGGTGATGCTCCTCAAGTTCCTGTATATTATAGAACTACTCATCCATATCACAAGACTTATACAGGTACTGACCTTTATTATGCAGCTGTAGATGGAAGCGATTACTATCCAGATATCTATGTAGGACGTCTTCCTGCAAGAACAGCTACTGAAGCTAATATTATGATTAGTAAGATTTTAGATTATGAACAACATGCAGTTGACAATACTTACTGGTATGATGAGGTTTTAGTTGCAGGTTATTTCCAAGATGATTCTAGAGATGGAACTGCAGATCGTTGGTTCTTACAGACTTCAGAAGAAGTTAATGACTTGTTAAAGAGTAAGCAATTCAATACTATTACTTCTTACGTGAAGACTGATGGTTCTCCAGCATTGTATTACTATGATGGAACTCCAGTTCCAAGTACAGTTAACTTCTTAGATCCTACTGTTGCGACTCAAACAGTTATTGATGCAGTAAATTCAGGTAAAGTAATTGTTAACCATAGAGACCATGGTGCTTCCAGAAATATGGGTAACAGTTGGGATGGTTGGGGAGAACCATATTTGTCTACTGTTGAAGCTTCTAACTTTACAAACTCCGATATTTACCCATTAATCTTTACTATTAACTGTATGACTGCATGGTTCGATAGTGAAACAGATTTCCATAGTGCAGATTATGAGTGTCTATCAGAAGTATTTATCCGTAAGCAAAATGCTGGTGCTGTAGGTGTTATTGGTGCAACAAGAGTAAGTTATAGTGGTTGGAATGATGCTCTTTGTAAAGGTTTTTATGATTCAATCTTCCCAGATTTTAAATCTGCAGCAAATAGCAGAAACTTACATTTTGGAGCTATTTTGAATTATGGTAAGATGTACATGCTTACTAGCTATTCAAGCAGTGATGATATTACTTTAACTGAGTTTGAAGAATTCTGTCTTCTTGGTGACCCAGAAACAACTCTTCGTATCTTTGAAGATATTAACTCTGGTAGTAGTAAATCTACTGATTATCCAACTGGAACAGAAAAATATTATGAATTAGCAGTTAGCAGCACTGGAACATATACTATTGAAACCAGTTTATATAGCAGTGCATGTGATACAGAACTTTATGTGTATGACTATAACTGGAATCAAGTAAGCTATGATGATAATAGCGGGACTGATTCTTATTCCAAGATTACAACTACTTTAAACACAGGAACATATTATGTTAAAGTTATTGAGAGTGGTAACAATGCTTCACTTAAATTTAATATAACTGTTAACTAATAGTTTTGAAAACCCCCCTTGTCTTTTGATAAGGGGGTAATTTTGAATGACCGAAAATCTTAATAGTTTAAAAATAGCCTATTCGCAATGGGAATAGACTATTTTTTATGCCTATTTTCTCTACTAAAACATATATATTAATAGATAGCAAACTTGTGGCTTTGAGGAAGGAGGGTAGTGCTATGAAAATAGTGTTCTGGTTAGACCCGAAAGTTGGCTTTGATCGCAATACACCAGAGATTTTATCCTCTTTTGCTGATGGATTAGCTTTGAGAGGTTATGATGTTGAGTTATTGGTCCAGGATCAAGAATTGGATGACTATATTGTAGAAAATGTATCTAAGCGTATCTGGTATGAGGAAGGAAGTTATGAGATTATAGCAGATGTATTAATTAGTAATCGTCTGGAAAATTTGTTGAAAGAAGATCTGCATCAGACGTGTGTACAAATCTGGCTGGCTTTAGAAGAGGATATAACAGAGCCAGCCCAATATTTTGAGAACTATCAGCTTAATAATGAGATTCGAGTTTTTACCTTGTTTCCTAAAGTAAAAGATGAACTTGCTAGGGCTGGAATAGAAGGAGAACTGATTCAACCAGGATTAAAGTTAGAATGTTTTAAAATAAACCAGTTGGAACGAGAGGATCGGAGAATTACGATCTCCCTTTTTAACGAGCATCCTGAGGCAATTAAAGCTGTTCTCTTTGGTTTAGAGATGGCAAGAATGGCATTGGAACCTTTAAAGGTTAGATTGATTGTTGATCATAATTTGGAGTTTAAAGCAACTTTTCCTATTGAAGTTAAGGTAAAACCAGGTTTAAAAGAACGAATTCAATACTATCAAGATTCTGATCTATTTATTCATATTCCTGGAGATGAGAAATTTTCATTACTTCCTTTAGAGGTAATGGCGTTAGGACTTCCACTTGTTCTATTAACGCATCCTGGAGTAGTGAGTTATGCACATGATAGAAATAACTGCTTGATGTTAAAATCACTTGTTCCTAAAGAGATTGCGTTATCGATTTTAAATGTGGTTAAAATAGGTAAGATTAGGGAGCAGTTAAAAATACAAGGACCAAAAACATCTCAAAACTATAACTTAGAACAAAGCCTTCAGAACCTTGAAAAACTTTGGGAAACGACATCTCTTTTGAACCGAATGAAAATGAAAGATTTAAATTTCGATGCAAACGCAAATCGATTAATTGATCTGGTAATTGTGAATTGTAATTCAGGTATTCAGATTAGAGAATGTCTTACATCTTTACGTGAATATACCCATGAGCCTCATCGGATTATCGTTGTGGATAATAATAGTGAGGATGAAAGTTTAGAATATCTTAAAAAAGAAGAGGGAATTTGTTTAATTCTCAATCAGCAGAATACAGGTTTTGCGAAAGCCTGTAATCAGGGCATCCTTGCTGGAAAAGGAAAGTATATATGTCTTCTTCACGGTGATATTCAGGTTACAGAAAATTGGTTGAGCCCTCTATTAGAGGAGATTCAAAAGCCAGAGGTAGGAATGGTCGTACCTCGTAAGAATAAACACTCTGAATCTTTGATAGAAGAACAGAACCCTCTTTCTTCTGATCCAACAGGTGGATGTGTAATTATCAAAAGAGATAATTTGAATAGAGTTGGTCTATTAGATGAAAAATTTTACCTTCATTATGAGAATCTTGATTATTCTTTAAGAATTCAGGAGAAAGGATATGTAGTAAGCTATTGTTCTGAATCTGTGATATTACATAATAATAGTAGCTTATATCAGATTGAGGAAGAAGATAACTTAGAACTTAGAAAACATTTTTACTCTCAGAGTGAAGAATATTTTGAAGAAAAGTGGGGTGTTTTAATTCAAGATAAAATTCCAGAACGAATAATTGATGGAATTATTATATTAAGCCTTCATCCATGGCAAAAAAAAGCACAAAGAACAGAAGCAATGGTAGATTACTTTGCCAGACATGGTCAGAAAGTAGTTTATGTTGAACCTTATTGTGCTTCTTTACCTCCTCAGAGTTTAGGACAGAATCAATATCTTTATGTTTTGAAAGGGACTGGTACGATATATCACAATTTGTCTAATGTTGGTCGCAGGATTGATTTGATGCAGGAATTAAAAACTCAAATTGCTGAATGGGGGATAGAAAATCCAATCTTAATAGTAGAATCTCCGTGGTGGGAACCAGTAATAAAGCATATTGAGAATCGGCTTTTAATTTACACAGTCCCCGAAATTTTGATGAAAGAGGAAATGGAAAACTTTCAGCAATTGAAAGAAAAATTTGTAGATGAGGAAAAATCCATTGTAAAAGATGCAGATTTGATTATTGTTGCTTCTCGTTTACGCTTAAAAGAATTAGAGTTATATCAGGATAAATTATTATATAGTCCAGGTGGTTTTTATCCTACAGATTTAGAACGGTTTTTACAAGGTCATTTTACTATGCCAGATGAGCTGATTTCTTTTTCAGGTTACAGGGTTGGTATTATAGGAACATTGGATCGATATTTTCCTAAACAATTACTAAAAAAGTTAGCTTTTCAACATCCAGAAGTTTCATTTATTTTTATGGGAGAAATTACATGTAACTTAAATGAACTGAAAGAGATTCCGAATTTTTATTTCCTAGGCAATAAGGGATGGGATCACCTATTGGATAGTATTTATTTCTTTGACATAATGCTTTATCCATATCCAGATAAAGGTTTAAACTCCTATCTTGACCCATATATAGTTAACTATTATTTGGCTATGGGAAAACCGGTGGTGGCTTTTAAACATCAGGAGATAGAAAGGTTTGGTCAGGTTGTTAAGAACGCTGATGATGAAAGTGAATTTATAGAATTGGTATCACAGATCATTGGTCAATTAACTGAAGAAAAGAGTGAAGAAAAGATTAAAGAACGTATTCATCAAGTTGCAGGATTTGGTTGGGAAGAAAGATTTGATGATCTCTATCAGCGCATAACTGTTCGCGTTCCTATTTTAGAAATTCCGTGCCAGCTTTTTATAGAAGATGAGTTCAGTAATGAAAGAGAAGTGCCTTTTATCGATTTTATAAAACAATTGTTACGATCCTGGAAAAAGTTACGTTGGGGTTCAAAAAATGAGAAATCAGAGTGAATTCTTTGGCCATCCATTGAGTATAAATGGGTGGTTTTTTTTGTATAATTTTTAGTTCTTTAAAAATGAAGCTAACGTAAAAGTAACTAAATTGGAAGTCAAATAATATGATAAAATAAGTAGATCACTTCTACTTTAAAGGGAGGTGGGTTTGTGGAACTAATTAAAATATATCTGATGATTTTGCTCCCAGTTGTTGCTGCTCTAGCACTGGTTTATACGAATTTTTATGTAAAAAAGAAACTTAAAGAACTGAAAAAAAAGAAAGAAGAGGAGGAAGAATATGTTTTGCATGTACGTCACGAAACTGAAAAAGTATTAGCAGAGCATCTTAAATTACATAATAATGGTGATCTGGTGGAAGATCAAGAGGAGAGTTAAGAATTAAGAATTAAGAGTTAAGAATTAAGAATTAGGTATTTAGAGTGGAAGCTGGTAGAGAAAATTCTTAATTCTCCATTCTTAATTCTTAATTATAGTTATTCTATGTTAAAATTTTGTTAAGTGAAAGGGAAAAAACTTTACGATGAAGAAGATATTTTAGGTAACCAATGAGGTTTTTGTATAAAATAAGAATAAAACCAGGGAGCGAGGTTAGAAAAATGAGTAAAGGTCGAGTACTGGTTGTAGATGATGAAGATAACATCCGCGAATTAATAGTATTTAATTTGAAACAACAGGGTTTTGAAACTGTGGAGGCAATTGATGGTATAGAGGCGATAAGAAAGGTTGAAGAGCAAAAACCAGATTTAATTCTTCTTGATTTAATGTTACCTAAAATGGATGGATTGGAAGTTTGTCAAAAGCTTTGTTATTCAGAAAAATATTCTTCAATACCTATCATCATGCTTACAGCTCGGAGTGAAGAAATCGATAAAGTGCTGGGGTTAGAGATGGGTGCAGATGATTATGTAACCAAGCCTTTTAGCCCAAGAGAGTTAATGGCAAGGGTGAAAGCAATTTTTCGGCGAATGAATCAAATTCAAACAGTTGAACAGCGTGATGGTCTAAAAATTGGGAATTTGAGAATTGATCCTTCACGTTATTTGGTGACTTTTTATGATGTTGAATTGGGTTTGACACCTAAGGAATTTGAACTTATCTATTCTTTAGCAATGACTCCAGGTAAGGTTTTAACTCGTGATGTTTTATTAGAAAAAATTTGGGGTTATGAATATATGGGGGATACCAGAACTGTAGATGTGCACATTAGACGTTTGCGCAAAAAAATGGAAGATATCAATTCCGATATAGATTATATTGAAACTGTTCGTGGTGTAGGCTATCGCTTTAAGGAATTAAAAAATGAAAAGTAGTGTTAGATTGAAAATTATTTCAATTTTTGTAATATTACAAGTGTTAGTCTTACTTTTTCTTGGACTACTTTTAAATACAAGCTTAAGGCAAAACTTAAATCATCATATAGAAAAAGAAATGAAGGAAAATGTTCAGCTTATAAGTGAAATTTTGTTTTCTGCACTTAAAGAGAACGATAAGATAAATTTACAAAAACAAGTCTTGAAATTAAGTAAAATGGCTCAGGGGAGAATTACGATAATTGCTACTAATGGCAAAGTTTTAGCAGATTCAGAAGAAGATTCAGAAATAATGGAAAACCATGCTGATCGTCTAGAAATTATTGAATCCCGTAAACAAAAGTATGGTTGGGCTGTTCGTTATAGCTCTACTTTAAAGATTGATATGAAGTATTTGACCAACTGGATTGAACCTTATGGCTATGTTCGGCTTGCAATTCCTTTAGTAGAAGTGGAAGAATCTGCTTCGAAAATTTTTATTCAATTATTAGCGGGTTTTGTTGTAGCATTTATTGTATTTTTTATTCTAGCCTGGAGACTAAGTGAAAGTATTACCGAGCCTATAAAAAGAATTACACAAACAGCCCAAAAAATTGCTCATGGTCATTTGAATGAGAGAATTTATACTTATTCGAATGACGAAATTGGCACATTAAGTAGAATGTTCAATCTTATGGCTTCTCAGCTGGGTGAAACAATTAAAAAGATTACTAGCGAAAAAGAGAGATTAGCCACAATTTTGGACAATATGGCTGATGGATTGATTGCTTTGAATATGGATCAAGAGGTAATAATTCTAAATCCGGCGGCAGCTCAGATGTTTGGAGTCAATGAAGAAGTAGTGAAAGGAAAAAGTTTGATTGAAATTAATTGGAACCAAAAACTGATTGAAATCTTACAAGAGGCATATTTGACATTAGAACCAACTCAAGCAGAGGTTTATTTACTTTATCCGCGTGAGATCACTCTCCGTTCTCAATTAGCTCCGATTATTGGTGATTGTGGAGAGACTAAAGGAATGGTGTTGCTCTTTACGGATATAACAGAATTGAGACGACTGGAACGAATGAGGACTGAATTTGTAGGAAACGTTTCACATGAATTGAAAACACCGCTTACCTCCATTCGGGGTTATGTAGAGACACTTTTAGACATGGAATTAGATAAGCCAGGGGTTATCAAGAGATTTTTAGGAGTAATTAACAAGGAAAGTGAACGTCTGTCAAAGTTGATCGAAGATCTTTTAGCCCTTTCGCGTTTGGAAGGAAAAAAGCCATATGAAATGCAACCTATTCAATTACAGCATGTTTACGATAATATAAGACTAGTTTTAAAATCGGAGGCTAAGAAGAAGAAGGTTGACCTAAAAATTCATATTCCTAAAAATTTACCATCTGTCATGGGGATTGAAGAACAGTTGAATCAAGTTTTTATTAATTTAATAGAAAATGGGATTAAATATACTTCTGAGGAAGGAAAAGTTACTGTTACTGCAAAAGCAGAAGGTGAGTGGGTAATTACAAAGGTGAAAGATACTGGGATGGGAATTCCAGAAGAGGATATCGTTCGAATTTTTGAACGCTTTTATCGAGTAGACAAAGGTAGGTCTCGTCAATTAGGAGGAACTGGACTTGGATTAAGTATAGTCAAACATATTATTAAGGCTCATGATGGTGAAATCAGTGTAGAAAGTGAAATTGGTGTTGGTTCTACTTTTAGCGTTAAATTGAAGCGTGCAAGCTTGAAATAGGTAAACTAGGATGATATTATAAAGAAGAGTGAACTCGTCCAGCTAAAGCTGAACATCGGGGCTTCAGTAGGGGATTCTACCCCCACTGAAGATTAAAAACAATTCCCACCACTTATCGAAGTGGGGATATTATTTCAAAAGATAAAAGATTGATCAGAAAAGTTTGAATTGATCTCAGGAGGGAGACCAAGATGCGACATAGTTTACCTAAATCTTATACAAAGAAGTTATGGAGAGGGATTGTAGAATTTGATTTAATTCAACCTAATGACAGAATTATGGTTGGATTTTCTGGGGGAAAAGATAGTTCGTTTTTAGCGTATGCACTATCTGTAATAAAAAAATCTGCTCCGATTTCCTTTGAAGTGGAAGCGGTTCATATTGATTTAGGGTTTAATTCTGATTTTGATTTTAATCATTATCATGAGTTTTTTCAAAGAATAGAAGTACCTTTTCATATCGAGCATACCCGAATTCAAGAGATAGCTTTTGCTTCTGGAAAAAAAAGTGTTTGTGCTCGTTGTGCTTATTTTAGACGTGGAGCTGTTAATGCAAATGCTAAAGCTAGAGGATGTAATAAAGTAGCCTATGCTCACCACTATGATGATGCGGCGGAGACATTTTTGATGAGTATTCTTTATGCTGCTCAAGTAAGTACTTTTATGCCTAAAACTTATTTAAGTAAGAGTAATCTAACAGTAATTCGCCCTCTTGCCTATATGAGAGAAAAAGATATAAGAGAGGCTACAAAATTTACTGGATATAAACCAATTCCTAGTCCATGTCCTATGGATGGCTGTACAAAGAGGGCGGAAATAAAAGAATTGATTCGAAGTTTAACCCGGGATAATAAGATGGTCTTTTACAATGTTGCTTCTGCTATGTGTGATGGAAGTATTGGTGATCTTTGGCCTGAAAGAATGGCAGATAAAGATTTAGCCACTAAAATGAAAAGTTTTTGGTCTTTAAAATATAACAAAGATGAGGAGTGAACTCGTCCAGCTAAAGCTGAACATTGGGGCTTCAATAGGGGATTCTACCCCCACTGAAGATTAAAAACAATTCCCACCACTTATAGAAATGGGGGTCTTAACTCAAAAGATAAAAAATAAATTTGGTTGGTCTTACTTTTAAGTGCAGACCAACCTTTTTTTTGCTGAGGATTGACTTTTTAGAGCAAATATTTTACAATAGTAATACTCCTCTTTTTTTATTAACATTTTCTGAATATTCTAATAGCGTTTGCTATAAATTGAATTTAGGGAGGGATGGGGTATGTTTTTAATTGTAATTGGAGTTTTTGGAGGACTTGCTATTTTTCTTTATGGAATGCAACTTGCCAGCGAAAGTTTGCAATTAGCAGCAGGTTCACGATTTAAAAAAACGTTGAAATTCCTAACAAAAAATCGATTGATGGGAGTAGCAGTCGGAGGAATAGTTACCTTTTTACTCCAGAGTAGTAGTGCAACTACAGTATTGTTGGTTAGCTTTGTTAGCGCATCGTTAATGAATTTGAGTCAGACATTGGGTGTAATTCTTGGTGCAAATATTGGTACAACTTTGACAGTGCAGTTGATCTCTTTAAAATTTTCAGATTACGCTTTAGGACTTGTTGCATTAGGTTTTTTAATGCGTTTTGTTAAGAAAAATCCCCGGATTAAAGAGATTGGTGGCGTTATTTTGGGATTTGGATTTATCTTTTTTGGAATGAAAATCATGTCTGATTCTATGGTACCATTGCGGAAAATACCATCTTTTACCGTTATGCTTGCTTCACTCGGTCAGAGTCCAATTTTCGGAACAATTGTTGCAACTTTGTTTACTGCAATAATTCAAAGTAGTGCTGCGACTCTTGGTCTAGCTTTGTCTTTGGCAGGACAAGGTTTATTGCCATTAGAGGCTGCCATGCCGATTATTTTTGGTTCTAATATTGGAACCTGTGCAACAGCTTTACTTTCAAGTATTGGTGTTGGACAAGAGGCGAGGAAAGTGGCAGTAGCACACACGTTGTTTAAGATTCTTGGTGTGATAATCTTTTTCCCATTTATCGGTCAAATGACAAGACTGATGAAACAGATGGGAGGAGATATGACACGGCAAATTGCTAATGCTCATACGGTTTTTAATGTAGGATTGGCATTAATGTTTATACCTTTTACTCCATGGATGGCTCGATTGGTACATAGGATAGTGCCAGATAAAAAAGAAGAGGGAGTTGGAATCCCAAGACATATTTCTTCTGCAGCATTAGATACTCCTATGATTGCTATTGAACAAGCTAGTCAGGAGGCAGTGCGGGTTGGAAGGTTGATTCAAACCATGTCAGAGCAGGTATTAGATGCAATATTAAGTAAAAATCAAATTAAACTAGCTGAACTTGAGGGAATGGAGTCTGCTACAGATCAATTGGTTCGGGCAATTACCAATTATTTAAGCGATATTAGCCAAAAAGCTATTGATGAAGAGGCCGCTCAAAAGGTTATTAATCTGTTCTTTATTATTAATGACTTAGAACATATAGGTGATTTATTAGAAAAGATGCTGCAAAAAGGGTATCGAATTTTAAGAGAAGATTTTAATTTCTCAAAAGATGGGATAGATGAGCTTTATGAGATGCACCATACTGTTACCGAGATTATTGAGTTGACTATTGATGCTTTAGAATTTGGTGACTGGAATAAAGCAAGAACAGTAACTTTAGAGCAACCCTATATTATTATGGATGAATGGAAATATCGTAAAACCCATATATGTCGTTTGCAACAGGGAATTCAAGATACACGAGATACCAGTGGTGTGCATCTAGATTTATTGAATAATATGCAGCGTGTTTGTGAACATGCTCGAAATATTTGTCAGGTTCTTTTGCACGAGGCTGGAGAATTATATGACTTATTTAATATTTTTGAGGAAGAGGAGAAGCAAGAAAACTAGATATTAGATGATTGGCATTTTTTTATCTAGAAGGTATATAGCTAACAATGAAGAAAGAAGATTAAAGTAGCTGGATATAAATCAGGAGGGATGTTGAATGAAATATCGCCTTATTGCATCAGATATTGATGGAACATTGACAGAAGTTTGGGATCAGGTGAATGATAAAAATCGAGATGTTTTAAAAAAATTAGTAGCACAGGGTGTAACCTTTATGATTGCTACAGGGAGAAGTTTTCGTTCTGCTGAACCAATTTTGAAG
Source organism: Halanaerobiales bacterium (assembly GCA_030627905.1). Taxonomy (GTDB): domain Bacteria; phylum Bacillota; class Halanaerobiia; order DY22613; family DY22613; genus JAGMES01. The sequence continues at coordinate 933 of DAOVRZ010000112.1, read as the reverse complement.
TCTCTTGATATTCCCTGTTATGCATGTTTAGTAAATGGAGCAATCCTAATCTCCTATCCAGATCTTAAATTGATCCATACTAATTACCTTTCTGTTAAAAATAAAAATTTAATAGTCGAAAAGATTCAATCAGCGAATGGTCATATTATTATGTTCAATGGGTTTGAAGGTGGGGATAAGCTTTATTATACAGAGAAATATTACTTAAATCCAGTATTGAATAAGATTGTTGATTCCTACGAGGAGGATCGACTTCTTTTGGTAGAAGATATGATTAAAAATATTGATCATTCAGTACCTGTGATAAGTTGTATTGGAACAGAAGAAGAGATTGATGAAATTTTAATACTTTTAGAACCCTATCATGATGAGTTTAATATTTTAAAACTTAGAGAAACTTATGTACAGGGGTATTTCTGGCTTATGATTACTCAAAAAACTGCGGATAAAGTACATGGTATCCAATATATCTCGAATATGCTAAAAGTTGAACAACAAGAAATTATCGCAATCGGAGATGACCTGAATGATCTTGAAATGATTAAATATGCTGGGTTAGGTATAGCAATGGGTAATGGAGTCGATGAACTTAAAGTGGTTGCTGATATGATAGCACCATCTTGTGGAGAAGATGGACTGGCACAGGTTATCGAAGAACTATATTTTTAACAGTAGAAGACATAAAATAAAAACCTTTGATCTTTATGATCAAGGGTTTTTATTTTGCTAAATGAAAGGATATTGGGGAAATTAGGCGAATAATATATATATAGTGTAAATTTATACACAAATATAGTCTCTCGGAATAAATAATGAGTTTGCAGGTGATTTGTAATAATTTAACTGGGAATTGCAATGATTTCTTATGAACATCTGAAGAAATATAAAAAAACAGAAAAATGGGTATGACAAAAAGACCTATGTGATTGAAAT
>DAOVRZ010000056.1:0-34440 GCA_030627905.1 Halanaerobiales bacterium | reverse complement strand
TTTTAGTAGGATTCGCAACCTCTATTAAGACGATTTTAGTAGGATTCGCAACCTCTATTAAGACGATTTTAGTAGGATTCGCAACCTCTATTAAGACGATTTTAGTAGGATTCGCAACCTCTATTAAATACATTATACTTTAATACAAACGAAATGTCAATAGACCTTTAAAATTTTCAGTAATATAATTCTATTCTCACAATAGTATACCCATTTTCAAAGTAAAATGTAACTATTTTTAAGGTATTTTTTGAAAAAAATATTTAAATATTACTTCATAAATATGAAATAATATTTAAATATTTCTTTAGTTTTATTTTTATCTGATTAAGACAAAAAATACTTCGCATTGGTACTTTACTAAAACAAATCAAGATTGTCGACAATGTTTTTACACACTGTATAAACTGTAGATAAATCATATTATTTACCAAGTTTGGGAACCCAATATCTACCATGAGCCAACCAATGTCTATATTTTAATGCACTTTTATAATCACTAATAAAGCTTTTGAGTTGTGGAAAATGTTCTTTCCATTTTTCAAGAATATCTTCATCTAATTGAATATTCTTGTTCTTTATCTTATAAATCTGAAAAAAATCTTTACTCAAACTATCTTTCTTTTTTGCATACACTCTATTAAAAAAATCTAGTCTTAAACATCCTTCCACATTTGCTAGCATATTAAAACTAGCAGCTAGTTCAGTTTCTTCATGTAAATCTTGGAAATATTCCTCAATTTCATTTAACGACATGATTAAAAATTTATTTGGTACATTTGTTTGTGACTCAATACAATTTTTTATATACTTTTTATAATTTAATAATGATGATTTGCACATATTGTACCAATCATAAATCTCATCTATATCTTGATTGGAAATAAAAATAGAAACTTTTTTAACCATTTATAACCTCCAGAAGAGCATCGGAGAAAGAGTCAGCATTAAGAGTTAAGAATTGAATATTAGGTGCTAATGTAGCAATTTTCCAATCAAGTTTTACTTCTTTTGGACTAGTTTCATCCTGTTTATCAAAGTCTGGATTGCTAGATATTTTAACCTTTATAATCGGTCCCTTTGAATTTTCACCAACTAAGACAAATTTTACTTTCCCGTATTTACCAATCATATCTATTCGGCCTTGTGCTCCAATTATAATCCTACCAACTGGCTCAATTTCTACTTTCTGTCCTGAAATAACAATATACATCTTTTTCGTTTCATATTGCCCAAGATATTCTTCGCGCATTGTATATTTTACAAGTTCTAGCTTTAATAAACCTTTTTCTTCATAGTCACTAAGCCACCCTTGAATTTTTTCATAAAACTTGTCAATTTCACTCAACCAAGTTTGTTTTTCTTTTTCCCAGTCAATTTGTTCTTGTTCCTCCCTCTCTGCGTTCTTTTTTAGGAACTTCTCTAAATTATCTAAGCCCATACCAAAAACCTCCTTATCATAATAGGTTTACTTATTCATTACCATAATATTATTCTATCATAATTCTTTCAAAATAAAAACCTAGAATACTCTTTCAATTTCATAGAACACTTAATACACCTCTCTATTTAGGAAGATGTATTTTCATTATCCCCCCAATTTCCTCTTAGAATGTTCTAGTCGCAATCCCATAACAGTTTTTTAAAATCAAAAAAACTTATAGAGGCTTAAAACTACATAAACAATAAAAAAGCCTAATGGCTCAAACATCAACCATTAGACTCTTAAAAATATTATCATAATCTAAACTTCTGAATCTCTTCCTGTAAATCTTTAGCAAGTTGAACTAACATTTTACTCTGATCTAAAATATTCTGAATACTTTCCTCTTCTCTATCTACAATAGTATTTACCTCTTCAGCAGTTGCATTAACTTCCTGTGATAAGGCTGATACACCATCCATTCCTTTTTTGATCTCCTGAGAAACACCACTAATAGAAGTAATCGCTTCAGTCACCTTTTTTATATTCTGTTTCACACTCTTGTTTGTTTCCAATACACTTTCAAATTCTTTTTCCGCATTATTAATTGCAGAAACACCAGATTTTACTTCGTCTACAGTTTTTTCAATAGCTTTTACAGCTTCTTGAGAATGCTGATAAATTTCATTAATCGTTTTTGCTACATTTTTAGCTGATGAAGCCGATTCTTCAGCTAAATCACGAATTTCTTTTGCAACGACAGCAAATCCTCGTCCTTCTTCTCCTGCTCGAGCAGATTCAATCGCAGCATTTAAAGCAAGAAGATTTGTCTGTTCTGCAATTGCAGAGATTATCTTAACAAATCCAGTAACTTCATTAATTTTATCACCAAGTGAGCGAATAATGTTAGCTGAGTTTGTTGCCTGTTGATCAATTTGGTTGGTCTGCTTCTTAACTAAAGTTAATACTTGACGCCCCTCAAGAGCACGTTTTTCTGCTTCAGATGAAAGTGAACTAGCTTCTTCACTATTTCCCTCAATCTGTTGAATATGACTGGCCATAGTTGCCACTTCAATGGCTGCATTGCTTAAATTTGATAATTGATACTCTGATCCTCTAGCCACATCATTCACACTTGAAGATATTGTCAGAATAGAATTTCCTGCAGACTCTGTTGATTCGTTCAAAATTTGAACTCCATTTATCAAGTCTTTGTACTTAATCTGAATTGTTTGAACCAATGAACGGAGATTTTGAATCATCTTATCAAATGAAAGATATAAATCACCTATCTCATCATTTCGATCAATTTTCTCCACAGAAATAGAAAGATCTCCATTGCGAACAGATGTACTGATATAACTAAGTTTCTCTAAAGGCTTTGAAATTCTCCAAGCAAGGAAATAAGCAAATATTCCACTTACCACAACTATTACTATAAGACTCCATATAATAACAGCTGTTGATTCATCAAGAACTGAATAAACCCTTTCTGCAGGAAAATCTGCACCCAAAATTCCTAAGATCTCACCGTCAGGTCCCAAAATTGGAACATAAGCTGAAAGAAGTTTACCCCAATCTGTATCAGAAAGATCACCTATCACACGCTTTCCTGCCACAGCCTCTTCCATCGAAGTTGATATATTCTCCCAATCCTCTTCTTCTTTAAATCCTGAAGCCTCATCATCAGCTAAAGGCCAACCATCAACCATATAATAATAGGTACCATCTACTTTTTCCATCGTATATAAGTATAATAACCCCGTTTTTTCCCGCAAATCATTTAGCAAAATTCGCAACTCCATATAATATGCAGAATCTTCATCACCATTTTCAATTAAATTTTTATATTTAACTGGATCAATTAATTTTTCAGCTTTTTCCAAAATAATCATTATCTGTTCGCCAATAGAATCAAGAATCAGATGTTTTGATTGATTATACACAATACCGCCAATTATTAAAATAGACATAAACAATAAAACTACAATCATTAAGGTTATTCTATGGCGCAATTTTAATCCTCTTAAAAACCTCAATAAGATTCTCTCCTTTCTTAAGTCATTCTAATATAATTCTTCATTTATCCTTTAAAACCTTTTTAAAATCGCTCTAAGAAAAAAAATAGTAATATTTTATAGATATGCAGCACATATTATGTAAGACGAGAATATTTCCTTAAAAAAAGCCACCTATCTTTTAACGATAGGTGGCTTAAGCTTTTGGCTTTAGTTTTTTCTTATAAACCTAATTTTGCTTTAATCATTTCTATAATTTTACCAGTATCATCAACAGTCATTTTACTTAAAATCTCATCACCAACTTTAATGGTTGGACCACCCTGACAGTTTTCAAAACAGAAAGTAGCTTGAATATTTACTCGGTCTTTAAGATCTGAATCATTCTCTACAACATGCATTAAGTTTTGTAACAAATCATAGGAACCTCCCAGATAACAACAAGTTCCTACACAAACTGATACAGATAATTCTTCAACGTCTACACCAGTTAAGCAGATTTTCCCAGCCTTAATCCGACGCCTGTTGCCATAGTTGGTATGAAGCAGATGATGAATTTCTTCATGAGATAGTTCATCCAAATGCTCTTTATAGAAGTTATTAATAACTGGGTTATCTTGAGATTTGTGAATTTGGAGCATTCTATCTACACGATAAATCCCTTTTGCCCTTTCTTCACGTGCTGCGGTATCATTAGGGAATGGCTGACCTGCACCACCAACACATCCGCCAGGACAAGCCATTACTTCAACTAGGTGATATTCTACTTCGCCAGCTTTGATCTTCTTCAAAAGCTCTTTCACATTTCCCAATCCATGCACAACAGCAATCTTCACTTCTGTACCAGCCAGATCAACGATTGCTTCTTTAATACCTTTCATACCACGAACAGCTTTAAAATTTACATCTTCCAAAGTCTTATTAGTTACCATCTCATAAGCAGCCCGTAATGCTGCCTCAGCAACACCACCAGTAACACCAAAGATGACACCAGCACCAGTTGCAAAACCGAATGGCATATCCAGAGATTCGATCTCCAATTCATTGAAAATAATCCCTGCTTCTTTAATCATTTTAGCAATCTCATGAGTTGTTAATACAAAATCTACATCCTGAACACCATCATGACTAAATTCTTCACGTTTTGCCTCAAACTTTTTAGCTGAACATGGCATCAAAGAAACAACAATCAAATCCTTTGGCTCAATACCCAATTGCTTTGCATAAAACTCCTTAGCAATTGAACCAAACATTTGCTGTGGAGATTTACAACTAGAAAGATTATCTAACAAGTCAGCATGATATTGTTCAGCATATTTAACCCATGCAGGGCAACAAGAAGTAAACTGAGGAATATGATCATTGTTCTGGAAACGTTGTAAAAACTCACGAGTTTCTTCCATAACTGTTAAGTCAGCTGTAAAGCTAGTATCAAAGATTTTGCCGAAACCTAAACGACGTAATGCAGCTGCCAATTTACCAAGTTCAATGTCACCTGGCTTACCGCCAAACTCTTCACCAATCGCTACCCGTACAGCAGGAGCAATCTGAACAATAACAGTTTTTGTATCATCTTGCAGTGCAGACCAGACATCTTCTCTTTCAGATTTTACCACCAACGCACCTGTTGGACAGATCGATGCACATTGACCACAGTTTACACAGTCAACCTCAGCCATATTTTTATTAAAAGCTGGAGTTACCACAACTTTGGAACCCCTATTTGCAAAATCTAAAACACCAATTCCCTGAACTTCCTGACACATCCGAACACAGTCACCACAGAGAATACATTTATTTGGATCACGCACTAAAGAAGGACTACTTGCATCAATTGGTAAATACTGGTCACGATGACCAAAACGAATCTCTTTAATCCCAAACTGTTCAGCCAAATCCTGAAGTTTACAACTTCCACTGCGCTCACATGTAGTACATTCTCGATCATGATTAGCCAGTAATAATTCCAAAGCCATCTTCCGAATATGCTGTAACCGCTTGGTATGAGTCTTAATTATCATTCCTGCTCGTGGCGCAGTAGAACAGGAAGCCACAATACCCTGACCTTCTACTTCTACCACACACATCCGACAAGCACCATATACACTAAGTTCTGAATGATAGCAAAAAGTGGGAAGTTGAATACCAGCCTTACGAATTACCTTCAACAAATTCTCTTCACCATTTAATTCATAACTATGATTATTAATGATAATATCATTTCTGATAATTTCACTCATTTTATCCCACCTCCACTGCATCAAATGGGCATGCCTCTACACAAGCACCACATTTTATACACTTGTCAGTATCTATTACATACGATTTCTTGATCTCGCCACTAATAGCATCAACAGGACAAATACGTGCACACTTACTACAGCCTTTACATTTTTCTGGATTAATACTATAGCCTTTCAATGCCTCACAAATACCAGCAGGACATTTTTTATCAACAACATGTGCCAGATATTCATCATAAAAATAATGCATTGTAGTTAATACTGGATTTGGAGCTGTTTTACCAAGACCACAGAGAGAACCATCTTTAACAGCATACGCGATATCTTTTAAAGAATCCAGATCTCTAATTGTACCTTCTCCATCTACAATTCTTTGTAAAATTTCTAGCATACGTTTAGTTCCTTCGCGACAAAGTACACATTTACCACAGGATTCATTCTGAGCAAACTCCATAAAGAAACGGGCTACTTCTACGATACAAGTCTCTTGATCCATTACAACCAAACCACCTGAACCGATCATCGCACCAACTTTAGTTAATGAATCGAAATCAAGAGGCATATCTAAATGCTCTTCAATCAAGCATCCACCAGAAGGACCACCAATCTGAACAGCTTTAAACTCTTTATTGTTCCGTATCCCGCCACCAATTTCATACAAAATCTCTCTTAAAGTTAGACCCATTGGAACCTCGATCAAACCAGTATTAGCTACATCACCAGTAATAGCAAAAGTTTTAGTTCCAGGACTATTCTCAGTTCCGATGGAACGGAACCACTCAGAACCTTTGAGAATAATGTTTGGAACATTAGCCAACGTTTCTACATTATTAATTGTAGTTGGACAACCCCAGAGACCTTTTTGTGCAGGAAATGGTGGCTTTGGCTTTGGCATACCTCGTTCACCTTCAATTGAAGCCATCAATGCTGTCTCTTCACCACAAACAAAAGCACCTGCACCCTCTTTAATCAATAATTTAAAACTAAAATCAGTACCCAGAATATTATCACCTAAGAGACCTGACTTTTCTGCGTCAGCAATTGCTTTTTTAAGGCGTTTTACTGCTAAAGGATACTCAGCACGTACATAGATATACCCTGTATTCGCACCAGTAGCGTAACCTGAAATCATTAAACCTTCAATTACTTTATGCGGATCCCCTTCCATGATACTACGATCCATAAATGCACCTGGATCACCTTCGTCACCATTACAGATGACATACTTTTGTTCACGATCTTCATTTAAAGCAAATTGCAATTTAAGACCAGTTGGGAAGCCACCACCCCCACGGCCACGTAAACCAGAATCTTTAATCACATCTACAACTTCCTTAGAAGTCATAGTTAAAGCTTTAGCAATTCCTTGATAACCATCATAAGCTATATATTCTAATATATCTTCAGGATCAATAACACCACAGTTTACTAAACCAACACGATTTTGGTTTTTATAAAAAGGAATCTCCTTTTCAATTGGATAAACCTCATTTGTCGAAGGATGATGATAAGCTAAACGTTCAATAATTTCACCCTTCTTAATAGTTTTCTCTACTATTTCGTCTACATCATCTATAGTAACTTTTGTATATAGAATTCCCATAGGTTCAATACGTACAAGTGGACCCATTGCACAAAATCCGTGACAACCACTAGTTTTAACTGAAACTAAATCACAACCATCATCAACTAAATCTATCTCTGTCCTTTTATCACCAGTTGTAACTTCTTTCAAAGCTGCAGCAATCTCCAAAGAGCCTCCTGCCACACAACCTGTGCCTGCACAGATTAAAACCCGAACTTTATTTTTCTTTAATGTTTCTAGAGCCAAATTTTTAGCTTCATCCAAACATTTCTTATTACAAATATTAAATTCCATTATTCAGCATCCTCCTCTTCCATAAGTTTATCAAGAATGATTTCCATTCCTTCAGGAGTCATCTGACCATAAACCTTGTCATTGATCGTCACAACTGGTGCCAGACCACATGCACCTAAACATGAAACAGTTTCAACTGTATAACGCAGATCCTCGGTTGTGTTTTTGCTATCAGTCAAACCAACTTTTTTACGAATAGCTTTATATATTGGGCTAGATCCCCGAACATGACAAGCAGTTCCATCACAAACCTTAATAATATATTTACCCTTAGGCGCCAATGAAAATTGTGTATAAAAAGTTGCTACACCATAAACAGTTGCAGGCGACAAATCCATTGCAGTTGAAACATAGGTCAAAATTTCTTCAGGAAGGTAACGATATTCTTCCTGAATCTCCTGCAATATTGCAATTAAAGAAGATTTTTTACCATTATATTTTTGAATAATCTCATTTACCTTTTCAAATTTACGTTGAGAAGCAAAAGTTACTGTTTCCATTTATTAACCCCTCCTAAAAGTATTGTACTTTAATCTCTTTCCCTTGATCTTTTAAATAGTTTTCTAAAGATTCCACTAGACGCATCTTAAAACCAAAATCAATTGGCAGATCTGGATTTTGATAAACAGGATTTATAGCTTTACCTACAACAAAATGAATTACATCAGAACTTTTCAAAATTTTTGCCAACTCAGATGCTCCATCATTTCCCCGAATCTCCTCTTTAATCCTACTCTGCTTCAAAATTTCAAGAGTTCGGGATAAAGTTAAAACCCCTTCTGTAACCAAATCCACTCCCTCAATTTCACCACATGGAGGAATTTTAGAATTTAAACTGGACAATTTAACTTTCAACTCTTTGTTCATTTCACGCGCTATAATTTTGCTGGTAGTTCCACCACAGACAACCTTTTTCCCATCACCTAATTCAAGTAATTGAGATACATAACGGTCTTTCGCAGAATCTTCTGGTGGTCCAACAACAACTATAGTTTTATTTGGATAACGAGCTTTTATAGCTAACACAGTAGTATCATCTCCTGGTCGATCAGAATATAGGTTTTTGCATACATCAGTTAACCAACGAGCAGATGAAATGGCATCCTGTTCTGGTTCAACTACTTTTTCTAAATAATGAGCAACATTTTCCCATTGCCAACCCAAATTCAAAATTCCACCGACTCCAGCATGAACCACTCCATCACTTAATGCTACCAGAAGATCTCCTTCTTTCATCTTAAAATGACATTCCCGAATTTCCTTATCAGCAATCATACGGGTTCTCATTTCTAAAGGAAATAGTTTTCTTTCACGAAGAAAAATAGTCCCCGGATTATCAAACTCAACTACGTATGCTTCTTCCTTCTCGTAATCTATCTGAACAATGGTGAAAGTAGAATAAGCTAAATTTCTAATCTTACAGATTGGGAGAGTATTACCAACAGTATCTAATACATCTTCCAACCTTGCTCCATTCTTAAGCATTGTAACAATAATTTTAGTAGTCAATGTTGCAAGAATGTTAGCTTTTACCCCACTTCCTAGCCCATCGGAAAGAACAATAATTAGCGAATTTTCAGTTCTGGCAAACTCCACTTTATCTCCACAGAGTTCTTCACCATATTTATTTAAACTAGAAACCCCTGTATCATAGATTAAATTCATTGCCATCACCTCACTTTTTTTCCATTAAGCCCATTAAATTTGTTAAAGTAACTTTGGTTTCAGCAGTTGTTTCACCCAATAATCCAGCAATCTCTTGTGCTACCCTCATCTGTTTATTGATAACATCTTGAGCTTTTTTAAAAGTCTCTTCTTTCATTTGATCTAATTCTTGTTTCTGTAATTCTTCTCTTGTTACATCATAAAATATACCAATAATTAGATCATTTTTATCTACAGAAAAAATATATTGCCGAACAATCAGTGAATCTGAATATCTAACCAAATCTGATATTAGTCGTTTCTCTTCTGCTACTTTTTTAAAATTAGTATCAGCCAAAATAGTAGAGAGCTGACATCCTTTCACCTTTTGATTAGAAATTTGAAACATTCTCTCGGCTGATGGATTAACCTCTATGATGTTCATCTCAAAGTCTACAACAAATACTCCATTTGGAGTAGAATGTATAATTAAATTGGACATTGATTCCGCTCGAGAGCGCATATATGGTAAACACATCTCCAACTCCGCTAATCCATTATAAACAGCAATAGCCTTTTCCCTACAGGAATTATAGCCACAGCATCCACAGTTTAGCTCGTCCTCTGGCGATGATTTTCCAATTTGGAGTAATATATTACGAATCTCTTCCTCAGATGGCATCAAACCCATTCCTGCTTTAGAGAAAAATTCTCTTTTTACTGACTGATTCAAAGGTTTCAACTGATAATTCTCTTTTTTCTTTGGTTGGATTTTAAGGAGTTTTTGCCTCCGTTGAATCAAATTAAGGGATGTTTGAGCTCCTACTCCATTAATACAACCACCATTGCAAGCTAACATTTCTATCATCTGTAAACCTTCCCACTCTGAAAAATCGTCCAGCATTTCAATAATCTCTTCCAGACCAGTCACCGTCAAAAATTGATCTGTAAGTAAGTCTGTGGAAAGCTCAGCAGTCTTTAAAAGGCCTCCCCCTAATGGAAAAAGTCGAGCAACTTCTGCCTGTTCTCCATCAAACATTTGATAATCAGTGCCATCAGATGTAATCTCCACATCATTTATCAATTCCACTAATTCCACAAAGGTCAAAACAGCATCAATTGATCCTCTAACCCCAACATGGGTCATCTCTTCTTTTTTAGCAATGCATGGACCAATAAAAACAACCCTTTCAAATCTCTCTTTAAGAATCTTACCATGAAGTGCCATTGGTGAAAGAATTGGCGCCAAATATTTAATCAATGCAGGATAATATTTTTCAATTAGATCAATAACTACCGGGCAGGAACTTGTGATCAAAGGTAGATTTTGAAACGTATTCAACAATTTAAGATGTTCTTGTGCTACATATTCTGCAGCCCAAGCAGTTTCTTGAATATATGCAAATCCCATTTTTTTTAAGATAGGTATAACATCTGCTTCTTCTATATCAAGTGCTACTGGATAGGACGGGGCAAGACTTACTGCAATTTTTACACCAGATTTTAACCATTGACGTACTAATTCAAGGTCAGTCTTACGTACCTGTTTTGCATTTTGAGGACATACATGAATACAATTACCATCATTTATACAGCGTTCTTCCACAATCTGAGCTCTTCCATCGGTTATTTTAATAGCCTTCACCGGACAGGAACGCACACACTTATAACAGTCTTTACAATTGGTCTTAATGATAGAAATCACACTCATTTTACTTCCCCCCTAATCTGTGGGAAAACTTTATCCTCCAATACTCCCGTTAGGGAATCCACGTCTGATAGCGTAATCGGTTCAGTATCTCCAATTTTCATTGAAATGCCACAGTTACAGTTTTCCATACAAAAATTTGCTTTCAACTCCACTTGACTTTCCAAATCGTTTGAATGAATCCATTTTTCTAATCTGTCGATAACCTGATAAGAGCCTCGCATATGACACGAACTTCCAACACAAACTGTAATAGTAAGCAATTCACTCCCCCCTATCAAATTGTCATTTTTTTGTGATTTATTTCACTTATAGCACTTAAATAAAACCCTACAACATAATGATATTCTTCTTGATGTAGGTGAAAGAGATAAAAAAATATAGAAAAAAATAAAATACTATATCAAAAATTCGCAAAATTAAAGCATAGGGAATAAATACGATTTTTTTAAGAATATTCTGTGAATAATTTCACATTAAATCAACTAAATAAACCTCACCACCATAATAATACACCATTTCTGAAAAGTCAAGTAATTTTTTCTCTCAATTAAAGCTAATACAAATTTTAATAAAATTATATTTTTTTGAAGGAATTTTTATTCTTAATGCGAAATATATTTCATGATTAGCCCAAAAAAAGTAGTCGCACAAGAGCTCACATACCGTATATAATACTGAATTGACGGTTTCACTACTATATACGGTATGTGAGTGTGACTATCCCTTATTGGTTCGCCAATTAGAGATTCTACATAACTATTACCTACAGCATCAAATAGAGCCTGAAACAATTAAACAAATTGGTCAAGAAGTCGCTCCAATTCTTTAGCAATCAAGATATAGTCGAACTTAGCAAAAAATATTATTCAGGAATCGGTTTAGAAGTGGATGATATATTAGGACGGAGTGATCTTTACGAGCGGGAAGGCAAAGACCAACATGCCTTTTGTATCCATATTAACGGTGAAGGAGATGTACGTATTCTTTGTAATATCAGAAACAATGAAAGCTGGATGGACACTACCTTACACGAACTAGGACATGGAGTATATGATAAATATTTAGACTTCGACCTCCCCTACACTCTGCGCGAACCAGCCCATATGTTTACCACAGAAGCTATAGCAATGATGTTTGGTAAACTTTCTCACAATCCTGAATGGTTAAAAGAAATTGCAAATGCAAATCCAGAACTTATAGATAATTTTAAAGAACAGATTCTCTGGACTGAACAATTAGCTATGCTAATCTTTATCCGCTGGGGGCTTGTCATGGTTTACTTTGAACGTAGCCTTTATAAAAATCCAGATCAAGATCTAAATAGCCTCTGGTGGAATTTAGTAGAAGAATTACAACTTATCAAGCACCCAGAAGGTCGAAATCAAACTGATTGGCCTGCCAAAGTCCATCTAGGTAGTTTTCCTGTATATTATCATAATTACATACTAGGTTACTTAGCAGCCTAGCAAATCGAAACTGCTATCAAAGATTCTCTTCAGATTCCTCACATCATCAATGATAAGAGAATTGGTTCTTTTCTGATTGAAAAAGTGTTTAAACCTGGAGCAAAATATTATTGGAATGATATGTTAGAAAAAGCAACGGGACATCGCTTAACCCCTGAGTTTGCTGTTCAAATTTTTAATAATTAAAACAATGTAAAAAGGATGATATAATAATCTTCTTAAGAAGATTATTATATCACCCTTTTATCTTAAACAGTTATCTACAAATTTGGTTATGACTGAGCACATTTGTGTTACAAACTTTCAATTGACGTTGAACATATTTGCTTACTTTAATCTTAATTTCAAAGACTACTTTCTCAGCCAAAGTGTTTGGATCAATCAAATCATAATCTGTCTCTGCTAAAATCAGCTTATTCTGGAATTCTAATTCGAATTTAGGATCTACACCTGGAATCTCAGCAACTGCGGTAAATGGGATTCTGACAAATTGACACCTTACATCTCCATCAGTATCACAATAAATGATCCGCTTGCAGATAATCCCTTGCTTAACAACTTTATCAGTGAAAGCATGATCAGTAGTGTCGACTAATTCAAAATCTATTTCAATGATTTCCCTAGCAGGACGCTCAAGCGCATCTACAGTATCAGATACTACCTGAACTGTTTCTTCTCCAATAACTTTTAATAGCTTAAATTTTTCGCAACTAAACAAAGGCTGTATCTTTTTTGTGTGTTTAAAATTTTTATCTTTTTTATAACTCATATTTTTTTAGCTCCTCTTTAATTTTTTTAAAAAATCAGATTTGAATTATATGGCCTTTCTCTATTAAGGCCTAGTATAAAATATGAGTCATAAGTATAAAATGTTACCCAATTTTATTCATTACTAAAATTCAGGAATTGGAGGTATTTGTAATTTATGCAAACTACGTGCATGTAAACGATCTACTATCTCTTTAACTCCTGGCTCTGCTTCTCCAGTTAGTATATAGTGATCTAATTCCTCATAGGTTACTCCCATCTCTTTCTCATCGGTCTGATTATCCCATAGACCTGCAGAAGGTGCCTTAGTTATAATTTTTTCAGGTATATCTAGATGACGAGCTAGTTCTCTGACCTGCATTTTGACAAGATTACCCAATGGTGTGATATCTATTCCACCATCACCATATTTGGTGAAATACCCTATTTTCAATTCACTTCGATTGTCTGTACCCACTACTAAAGAATTATGTAAACTTGCAAAATAATAAAGGGTAGTCATCCGTAAACGAGGCTTAATATTAGCTATAGTTAAACTATCTTGAGGCAATTGATCTATATTTCCAAAGGTTTCTTTTAAAGCATCAAAGGGTTTTTCCAGATTTACCACCTGGAAAGGAATATCATAAGCTTCTGCTAGCAATTTGGCATCTTCAGCATCCTGTGGATTGCTATAACAAGGCATAATAATTCCCAACATATTTTCAGGAAAAGCTTTCTTACAAAGAACAGCAGTTACAGCTGAATCTATACCACCACTCAATCCCACTATAGTTCCTTTTGCATTTGCATTTAAAACTTGATTTCTAATCCACTCTACCAACTTTTCCGTAAGTTTCTGATAATCTTTCAACTCCAAAATCCTCCTATCCTTCAAATTTACTCTCATTGTAGCATTCTTCTTTTGTATATGCAAGAAAAAAGACAACCCATCACTAAGGGTTATCTTTAACAACATTTTCGTATGGGAATAAATCCATCTTCTTCTGTAAGTAAAGACCAGATTGTTTTATCAGACACGAGCTTGTTTTGCCAAAATACTAGCAGCCGTTTTTGCAATGGTAGCTTCATAATCTCCCATTGTTTTATCACAAGAAGAGAGCAGTACAGCACCGAAAACATCTCCATGTCGAATAATTGGACTGATAATTGCTGATTTTATAGAACAATTCTGATGTTCACAACCTTTACAGATTTCCTCAGATTTAGCTTCTTTAATCACAAGCATTTTTCGCTGTTCTAATGCATCGAGAGGGCCTTTGCCCAACCTATAATTGAGATTGTCAGTAGAAGAAGCTATTACCCTTTCAGTATCAACAATCATAGCATCACACTCTGTAGTTTGAGAAAGTGTTTTTACATAGTCATCAAGTTGTTCAATCTCTGCTAATGGAGAATACTTTTTCAAAATAACTTTTCCCTTACGATCAACGAAAATTTCTAGATTTGTTCCTTCGGCAATATTCAAATTTTTTCTAAGTTCCTTTGGGATTACAACTCGACCTAAATTGTCTATCTTTCTAACAATTCCAGTTGCTTTCATAGTTTCGCCTCCTTATTCATATTTTACTCTCTTTTTTTCATTTCTATACCTTTACCTCTAAAGGAAAGATTTGCTCCTTTATGTTGACTCCATATGGCGAATAAGATATAATTTAGTTAACGAGTTAATATTTATGGACAGATTTTCTTTTATGTAAAATCTGTCCAAAATCTTATTAAAGGAGTGATTATAAGTAAATGAAAATTCGCAAACTTGTTCCAATCCTCTTCCTTATTGTATTGTTTTTGACTGGCTGTAATTTAATACCAAACCTTAAAGATTTTGATGAAGTAACTCCTCCAACTTGGGATGTTGCTGTACAAATCCCTTTAATCAAAGCCTGGGGAAATTTAGGCGATGCAGTGGCTGACGCAGATCTACCTGATGGACTTATAGTAAATGAAGATACCAATATATATACTTTTACATTCTCAACAGGAGATGACCCTGATCTTGATTTAAAAGTACCACTTCCAGAATTAACAGTAGATAGTAGTGCTCTATCGTTTGATGCATTTAATTGGAGTCAAGGTGCTATCAGCATTAATGCTGGAATTGCCGATATTAATTTGAATAATAGTATCAATGATGATCAGGATAATCTAATGCCTCCCACAGATATAACTTTTGATTATTTCACAAAACAGGGAATATATATTCAAGCTCCTTTTGAAAGAGCAAAATTATCTAATGCCCCTACTAATAAAGTGGACTTTTCATTAGATACAGATGAGCCATTTGATAAAATTATTATTACCCTAAAAGATAAAGAGGGTAACCAAGTAGGTACTAATACCATTGAATTTGTAAATTTAGGAGATCCTGATAAAGTTAGTATGGATCATCAACATTTAACTGGATCCATCTTACTAGCTGAATCTGACATTCCAAAAGAGATGAACTTTGAAGTTATCTTAACAGCTCACAGTACTCAAGCTAATATCGATCTTACTTTACACATTAGTGATCAGTTAGAAATTGTTGAGGTTGAAGGATTTAATTTTGATGATCTAGATTTTTCAGAAATTAATTTTTCTTCTATCAAACCTTTAGGAGCTTTGATAGGAATTAATGAAGTTACAATAGAATCTGGAAAAATTTATCTTAACGAAAATACTGTCATGGCTGATAAAAGTACCGATAACAATAAATTGCCATTCCGAATCCAGGAATTTTACTTGGGTAACATAAAACTAATGAAAAATGACGAAAATAGGCGATATATTGATCTTAGTGGAGTAACTCTCTCTCCAGAATCTGAAATTACTGTTGATATTCAATTTGAAGATACTTTCATTTATGATGTCTGGGATGATGTCAACAACGAAATAAAACCATATGAGTATAATCTAGGTTTTTCAATGACTGATATTAAAGCAAAATCTATTTCAGGTGATATCTCTGATCTCATACCTGATCCATATCCAGATACGCCAGATTGGGACTTCCAATTGGAAGAGATAGGTACTGGAATTGTTGAAATACCTATACCAGAAGAATATCAAGATGTTTCTATAGGTTTGAAAGACATCTTCTTAAACTTGAACATTGATAATCAGACAAGTTTTGTAGGGAACCTTACTATGTCTTTAAAAACATTTGAAGACGCAGAAGGTCTAGTACCGCTAAAAGATGAAAATGACGAAAATATGGAAGCTAATTTTTCACTAAATCTTGAAGCAAGAAATGAATTGGATTTCAGCCTTGGAGAAGAAGAAGATTATCAAAAATTCATCGATATCATCAATTCCAAACCAGCATATGTTTCCTTCGGGATTTCAGGTGGACTTAGTTTAAGTAAAGATTTCTATATTACATCAGATGATTATATTCTTCCAAGTGGTTCTGTCGAACTTCCATTAGCCTTAACAATTCCATCAGATGGTTTAGAAATCTCCGATGTGATTAGCGAAGAGATTACTTTAGAAGTAGATCAACGTGATCTAATCGATCAAGTCTCTGAATTTATTGAAGAAGTAAGTCTACACATCAAATATACTAATGACACTTCTTTTGGATTAGGTGCACGCTTTACATTCTCCACACCTGAAGGAACCCTTATTCCAATTGAAACAATTCTTCACCCATCTCGTGAAGATGAAGTAGTCTTTAAGATAGATACAGCATTAACTGATGTTTTAGCCAACGAAACAGGTTTTGAAGTAACTGTTGATATTATTATCCCAAATGAAAGTGATACAGATCATGTTGTTAATTTACAACCTACTGATTCAATTAAATGTACAATATGGATAGATGGAAAAATAAATGTTCATGTACCAGAAAATCTTTAAAGGAGGGGCTTGAATGAAAAAAATATCAATTTTACTTAGTTTGTTATTGGTAGTCACTATCTTTTCTGGGAGCGTTCAAGCTTCGGCTGATGTAAAAGCTATGGGGAACGCTCCAGGCGCTGCTGCTACAGGAGATAATGGCATTGATTGGAATCCGGCAGCAATCAATGTAGATAACGGCATGTTCTCTTTAGATCTACTTATTCTAGATACCACTCTATGGACAAACTCTTTAGGAGTTTATGATATCTTAGAATACGGTGGACTTGTTGAAGGCTCTGACTCAAATTGGAATGAAGAAGAGATCAACTATCTTTTGGATGCCATTCCATCCTCTGGATTTAGTATAAATGCAGATCATACAACTCGAGCCAAAATAATAATTGGCCCAGTAGGAATTTCAACAGGTGTTACTGGTCATGTAAGAGGCAGATTAGATAAGGATCTATTTAATCTACTCCTTAAGGGAAACATGGATTATGTTAATTTAAATGGTGAAGAAGAAACAGAACCATCCAATCTCTTAGACCTTACTGATACCGAAGCCTATGTTATGGCAACTGCAGATGCAGGTTTATCTTTCAGCTTACCATTGCATAAGTATTTTAACGTTACTGATTACTTTGATGAACTTTATGCAGGAAGTACATTACACGTAGTTGCTGGAGGATATGCCAAGACGTTTCTTACAGATGATACTAAGTTTTATCTTGGATATGGTGAAGCCGATGGAAATGTGCAGATCATAGATATCCGTTTTGCAGATAATAAACTTATTAAAGAAAAAATGGCTGAACTTGAAGACGGTGAGATGTATCCATTAATCAAGGCGATTTATACATCTGACTCATCTCATCTAGGCCTTGGTTCTGCTGTAGATTTTGGCCTACTTGCACGAAAAGATAATTGGACTTTCGGAATCAGCGCCATGAATATTGGTTCCATCAAATTTAATGAGTATAATACTATTGAATATGGTCTAGTTAAAGATGATAATCCTGATAACCCTATAGGCGGAAACCTTACTTCTGAACCTGTTTATGGAACAGGAACCGAAGAAATTGTAGAGAAACTACCATCTAAAATTAATATCGGCGCATCATATAAATTAGATCGGTGGCTTTTACTTGGTGTTCAAGCATCCAGAACCAATGTTGCGAAAGGTTTGAGTTATTCTGAAATAGGAGCAGGATTAGAGTTTAATCCAATTTGGGTTCTTCCAATGCGTGTTGGAATTATCCACTCTTTCGCTAAGAATAGCAACACCCTTACAGGGGGATTTGGACTACATTTTGGACCATTTAAAACAGACATAACTGGAGCTGTAGATACAAAGAGTGTTTCTATCGGATTAAATACATCTCTAGAATTTTAGAAAAAAACAAGCCTGGAAAATTTCCAGGCTTGTTTCATTTTTATCTATTCTCCATAAGGATCAACATAATTAATATAAAACTTATACTGTTCATAGTAAACTTCGGCACGACTTCGATCAATAGCTACAAAAAGTTTATAAAGTTGAAGACTAGTTTGTACCACTTCTGGGTATGCTTCTATTTCCAGAAAACCAAAAAGAGCTGTCTGTAAAAAAGAATGAGCATTACTAATATCACCTTTTTTCATGTATAATAAACCAAGGATAAATATTGAATTAGAAATCTCATGAAAATCCTTAAACTTAACAAGAATTTTCTGAGCATTAGTAATTAATTCAAGTGCTTCATCGAAGTTACCCAATTCTATCTTAGTTTTAGCAATCTCACAACAAGTTTGTGCCTGAGATAAAGGGTCATTTACTAATGACAAAGCATTATCAAATAACTCCAAAGCCTTACCATACTTCCCAAGAGCATGATAAATCATTCCCATATTTCTTAAAATTCCCTGTTTACGTTTTTTATAATTCTCATCGGTTAAAACCAATGCTTTTGTCAAGTACTCTAAAGCTTTATCTAAACATTCTCTCTCTGTAAACCTATGTAGATACCAATAAAGAACACCCAAGTTATTATAAGCTTTAGTCTTTGCTTCTTTCGAATCAAAAGCTGCTACTTTTTTATATAATTCAATAGCTTTACTATAATACCCTAATTGTCCCATCGAAACTCCTTTACGAATCAATACAGAAATATATTCTGAATCAATTAGCTCATCTTTGTAATGAGCAATTGTCTCATCATAATACTTTATCGCTGTTTTATAATCATGGAGTAAATAATAACAATCAGCAATTTTTTGTTTAATTTGGCCTGTTGTTATAAGGCCAGTATATTTAGTTAAAGGGAGAGCTTGAAAATATTCTTCGATAGCATCACGGTAATTTCTCGCTGCTCTATATTGCTCTGCTAAATCTAAATGATGATTAAATGCTTGTACAATATCATTCCGGGTAAACTCTACTACCACTTCTCCACCCCCCCAGTTAGTCTTTTCTTAATTATACCTCAAAAGATTACTAAAATCAAGAAAATTTGTAACTCTCAAGTATGACACAAAAAGGTATAATATTTGGGGGATTTTGAACGTAAAAAATAAAAAATCAGAAAAAAAATACACCTAAAGGTGTAAAATATACTACATTAGTTTTTCCTTAAAGGAAATTAGTCTTCCCAATAAGGTCCAAGATTAAGCAAACTGCCTGTGTCACCTGTAATAGTTATCCCAGGTTCACTAGAAGTATCTGCCTTAACCCCAGTTGTAAATACAAAACTACTCGACAACGACACCAACAATACTACTAATAAAATTACCCCTAATTTTTTCACTCCTCAATCCCCCCTCTAGGATTATATATAAATTATAACACAAAACCAGAAAAATTTCAAGAATTATTTGTAATTATGGGAGAAAAATTCTTTATAAGAATTTTTTGATTGCATAATAAAGTTTTTTTCATTCCTTTCTTTATAAGGAAACATTTCTACTAAAATTTTTTTAAAAAAATACCGTTCCTTTCGGAACGGTATTTTCTAATAATACAATTTAAATTAGAGACCCATCTCTTTTAACTCTTCACGAGTAGATGGAACTTTTACTTCGCCAGCAATAATTCTTAATTTATAACCTTCTACGATATCAATAGTATCTTTATCAAAGAACTTCTTAGCTTGCTCACTGTAACCTACGCCACCTTCAGCAAGACCTAAATTTTTGTGACCAGATTCCCACTGACCATTGATTAAAGCTTTACTTACACTATAAACACCTTGATCAACCAATTTTAACATACTGGTTAACACACTCTCAGGAGCTAAATGGAATTGTGGACTGTCAACACCAATCGCATAAAGACCTTTTTCTTCAGCAGCTTTAATAACACCAATACCACAAGCACCAGATGCATGGAAGATTACGTCAGCACCTTGAGCAAATTGAGTCAAAGCATTTTCTTTACCTTTATTTGGATCATCAAAAGCACCAGTATAACTAATAAATACTTCAGCATTTGGATTTACTGCTTTAACACCTGCAACAAAACCAACTTCAAATCTATTGATCAAAGCAAAATCCATACCACCGATGAAACCAATTTTGTTAGTTTCAGTTTTTAATCCAGCTAAAACACCTACTAAGAAAGAACCCTCTTGCTCTTTAAAAGTTACAGATGCAACATTGTCAGCATCTACAACAGAGTCAATCAGACCAAAATTAGTATCTGGATATAAGTCAGAAACTTCAGTTAAAGCATCTTGCATTAAGAAACCAATTGCCCAAACTAAGTCATAGCCTTGCTCAGCTAAACTACTTAAGTTTACAACATAGTCAGTCATCATAGCTGATTCAACAACAGTAATCTTAGCTCCAAACTCTTCTTCTAACATTTTCAACCCACGATAAGCAGCATCATTAAATGATTGATCTCCTAATCCACCAACATCAGTAACCATACCAATTTTCAACTCTTTTGCACTTACCATTACAGAAAGACTTACAACACAAATTACAACCAACATAAGTACTGCAAATTTCTTCATAATTTACCCTCCTCATTCGACTTGTTGTACATACCTTTATTCTACACCTCTTTCACAATACCTTCAATGAATGGTGGTTAAATTAAATATTAATATAATAAAGTTTTACTATTCATAATTTTCTATTTTTAGTTACAAACCACCTTATAAAAAAATCATACTTTTGGACAGTATGGCAACAATAACTTTAGTAAAAAGGTAAAGGGGGAAATTTTAGTGAACTCTGACCGATTTGACGTTATTGTTGTTGGGCAGGGCCAGCTGGCGCATCTACCGCACTAACAATCGTTAAAAATAACATCTCCATTCTTCTACTAGAGAGAGGCCATAAACCAGGAAGTAAAAATATGTATGGAGGATGCATCTACTCCTTACCGACCTCTGAAATTGTTCCTGCTTTCTGGGAACAAGCCCCTCTTGAACGAAAAATTGTAACAGAAGAACTCTGGTTTCTAGATCATGATTCTGCAGTAAAAGCAGGCGCCACACTCCGTACAGAAGCACTTGCCGTCGATCTCATATGGGATAAAATCGGTCTTCGAACACGAAAAGTGGATAGTGTAAAATTAGATACTGAAGAAGAAATTCATTCAGATGTAGTTATATTGGCAGAAGGTGTACTTGCATTTTTGGCACAAAAAGCTGGTTTAAGAAAACCACTGATTGCACATAATTTTACTCATTATGTAAAAGGTGTTTATGCATTACCCAGAGAAAAGATTGAATCCCGGTTCAATCTCGAAAATGACGAAGGAGCAGAGTTAGTTGACTATAAATCACATATATCTATTCGAAAAGATCAAGTATGTAAAGAAAAATGTGAAAATAAACCATGTACTTACATTTGCCCATCTCGTGTTTTTTATTGGGAAGATGAAAGTATTAAGCTTCTCTATAAAAGATGTGTAGAATGTGGTGCATGCATCTGGGGATGCCCTTATGAGAATATTGAATGGCATTACCCCCGTGGAGGGTATGGGGAATTCAGTATAATTACTAATTTACACAACTTTCACAGTTCGGTGCAAGGTCGCGTTTAATGGCATTTGAACTGCGAAAGTTGAGTAATTTAAACTTCCGCTAAAACTCTAGATATCTCCTCTGCATCCTTAATAGGTGGATAACATGTCTTCCCTTTACAAATATAAGCTTGGTGTTCTTCAGGATTATAACCTAATTTTTCAATTCTCTTCTCATCCTGAATTGGATCAAGCTCTTCCACAACTTTATGAGGTGAATAAACTTTTAAACTCTCTTGATAAAGCTTTTTGATCTCACCATCATCAGGATCACCTACAATGGTAATATGAGTATAGCCATGAATAAAGCCAGACAGAGCACGTCCGAAAGTTGCTGCAAATAAACCATATCTAGAGTATAAATTTGCACACATCCCTAATGTCCTCTTAACTACTTCACCATACCGAGTATTTTCAGTGATCACTTCCAAACGAAAATATACTTCTGCCATACAGCTGTTAATGGTCAGGGGTTTTTCTTCTAAAGATGTCCTCTTCAAAGCTTCGGAAGTGGGTAAATCTACATAAAACCCACCATCTTTCTCATCATAAAACCTCTCAAGGATTAAATCTGCCAGCCTACAAGCTTTGTCTAAGTATCGCTTTTGATGAGTTATTTCATAAGCATCTAAGAGAGCATTAATCATTGCCAGTTGATCTTCTAAAAGGCCTGTATTATGAGCAGTACCATCATGATAATAATGATACATACCTTCCGCTGGATTAAAACAATTTTCCATTAAAAAATCAATTCCCTTTAACGCTATATCTCTACAATCTATGGCATCCAAAACCGCAAAGGCTTTTAAAAATGCTGAGATGGCCATACCATTCCAACTAGTGTAAATGGTCTGATCAATAAAAGGAGCTTTAACCTTCTCTCTTTCTCCTCTAGTCATCTCATAATACTCCTCATCAGCATCCTGACTTCCATAGAATAATCCTCGTTCCTCATCGATAAGCCATTCTTTTAAATACATGATAACATCCAAAACTGTATCTTTATAACCATTTTCATTAAAAATCTGAAATGCTTTCAAATAAACACTTAAGAGTTTCACATTATCCTCCAACATTTTTTCAAAATGAGGAATGCTCCAATCTCTTGTCGTAGAATAACGGAAAAAACCACCCATCTCCCGATCAAACATTCCCCCTCCTGCAATATTAGCAAGAGTAGTATGAAGAACTGTAGCTATGGATTCATCTTTGGTACGATGATATTCATCTAAGAGAAAGTCCAACGCTTCTATATGAGGAAATTTAGGTTCTTGACCAAAACCGCCATACTCCTCATCATATTCTGCTAAAATCATAGTTCTTACTTCCTGAATCATCTCATCTTTAAGATCCCGTTCTTCAATCCGATTCACTTGATTTCGTTGTCTCTCATAAAGCTCAGTAAGTTTCTCCTTAACCTCTTCTGTATTCTCATGATACATCTTATCAACATCACGTAAGAATTGATTCAATGGTTCTGTAGGAATATATGTCCCTCCCTGTAATAGCTCACCTTCTGGAGTTAAAATAGCAGTAGTAGGCCAACCGCCCATATTATAGCGACGATTTACATCTGGTTGACGATCATTATCAACACGTACAGGAATAAAACGCTCATTGATTAATTTAATATTTTCTTCATCAGAATAGGCTTCTTCATCCATGACATGACACCAATGACACCAGACCGCACCTATACTCAATAATATCAACTTATCTTCAGATTGAGCTTCTTGAAATGCTTTTTCTCCCCATTCGCGCCAATTGATAAGATGTGCAAGATTAGTCCTGGGAGAGAAATGAAATGTACTCATTTAATATCACCCTTTCTTCAAAAAATCTCTAAGCTAAATTTACCATCTTTCCTTCATCATTATTAGCTCTCAACACCAATCCTCCTAATATCTACTTCAACCTCTACATCTACAACAGCCTTCGGAAATTCTTCTTCCCAAGTATGAGATTTCCAATATGTGGGGTGATAAGCTCGAAAATATTCTCCAAAGCCAAAAACATCAGATTTAAAATCAGTCTGAACCTTTCCGATTAATTTGTTAAGTTCATTTTTTATCCGTTCTGCTATAATTTTTTCTGCTATCTCAATATTATGATCATTAATAACAGGAGCATTTGATGTATATTCTGATATATCCCCTTCTAACTCAACTTGTAGATAAATATACGGTTTTCCGTTTCTTACCTCAGACTTGATCTTTCTAGATCCACGACGATATGCAAAAGTAATTGATTGCTCATCAGGTGCCTTTATGGCTTCACCAACAGTTATCCTTCCAGAAAAAACATCACCCCTAATCATTTTAAAGACCTGAACCTCTACATCTTGAATTGTTCCAACCATTTTATCTTCTTTAAAAATCGCTATAGCATACGCATTCACCAATGCTTTATCTTTCGACAGACGCAAATAGCTAGCGATAGGCTCCTTTCCTTCCAAACTCAAGCTTTCAAAAAAATCACGAAAAGTAACACTTGCAGCTCTTGCCATCTTATGATTGGTTTTGATCAAATCAACTACATACCCAACCGGAAGTGGATTACTGCAATTTTTGAGATCCCAAAGCTCTGAAGCCTTTCCTTTGAATACGGCAATCAATACCTCTCTACTCAAGTTAGGATTTCTCCCCAAAGAATCCAAATGTTTTTGGATTCCTTTCTTGGCAAACTCTTCGCTTATCACCAAAAGTCGCATATGCCCTAATTCAATGTCTCGTTCAATATAAACCTGGCTATTCATTCTAGCCTCTTCTACCGAATGTCCAGTTGATGAAACAGTAGTAAATGGTTCTTCTGCCCCTTCAACTGTAGTAGGTGAACCTAAAGTTAATGTCATCAGATGAGGGTTATCTTTAGCTATATCCCAGCCCATTCCCCAGACCAAAAATTCGTCTTCTAATTCTGTTGAGTCCCAACATCCAGATAGGAATATAAGTATTATTGTTAAAATAAGCCCAATTTTACTTAATCTCATCCCGCCTGCCTCCTTCTGCGAAAAAGTGCTATCCCAAAAACAATTAATACAGTTGACCAGATCAATAAATTCCCATAGATCACTACCCAGCGATAGAAATAATTTTCTACTTCAGCTACATTTTGAGGAATCTTGGTCAAATAGTATACAGGAAAAGCAAGAAATAAACCTATATTTTTATATCCTTTAATTTTTAGCAACTGTTCAATTGAAAGAGTAGCCATAAAATACGCTAGTACAATAGAACTGAAAATAATAAAGAGCCAGAAATAAAAAAGAAAAAACTCCACTCGCTCTATCACAGGAAAAACAATCAGTTTAAAATATTCCAACATTGGAGCCAGAAAAAACTGTAGTTCTAAATGTCCAAAAACAGCAATATTGCTAAAAACAATAAAAGTTTTAAGGAGCAAAACAATTATTACTGCAAAATTTGATATTTTAACAATTTCCTTATGAGATGCATCTTCCCTTACATATGGATATAAAAGTAATAAACTCTCAAAACCAATATATGCAGCAAATCCAGTTACTACTGTTTTCACTATCGGAACTAGACCCCCTCCACCCACAGGCAAAATATTGAGGATACTCCCATGGATAAAAAACGGTACAAAAAAAATGGGTAAAATAAAAGTAAAGAGCCATAAAATAAGCTGATGAAAACGTCCCATTACTTTTATTCCATTTCGAGTCAAATAATATAAAAGACTCAAAATAGAAAGCATAATTATTTCAATTGGCGTTTTTGGTAAGAGCCAAGTAGAACTCAAATCAGCAAGAAAACGAATCGTTTCAGTGGCAAAAACCAGATAATAGCTAAATATAATTAGCCCTGGTATTTTACCCAAATACTTTCCTAATACATGTTCACTGATTTCAATAAAATTTTTTTGAGGAAAACGTTTCATTAAAGATAAAATGATATTTATACCTACTAAAGAGATCAACCCTGCTAAAAAAATAGATATCCACCCATCCTGAAAGGCTGTTTTAGTAAGTGGTCTTGCTATACTAACTAAGCCATTTCCCATCACACCAGCGACTAAGATCGCAAATAACTGTTTGGTTGAAATAACCTGCCTACTTTTTCCTCTATTCATCGTCTCGATCCCCCTTCTCACCTAACATTCGATCCACATCCTCTGATTCAGGGGTAGATGCTCGAGTCTTCATCAACCACAAGGGGAATCTAAAGATAGTATCTTTAAGATCATTAAATCTAAAAGGTGCTATTCCAGCAAGATATGGCTCTCCAAAAGATTCTAAAGAACATAGATGGATCAAAAGAAACCCCCAGACCAGAGCAATCCCAAAAGCTCCAAAGGTTCCAGCAGCAAAAATCATCGGAAACCGAATAAAGCGTAAAGAATATGATGTACTAAATTGTGGTACTATGTATGAAGAAACTGCAGAAATAGCTATGATAATAATCAAAATAGGACTAGCCAACTTTGCCTCCACTGCCGCTTGACCGATAACCAGTGCTCCAACAATACCAATAACTTGACCAATACTACCTGGGAGTCGAATACTGGCCTCTCGAACCAACTCTATAACCAATTCCATAAAGAGAGCCTCCATAAGAGTTGGAAAAGGCACACCCATCCTTGACTCTGCAACAGATAAAACAATTTCACTTGGAATAAGATATGAATGAAAAGCAACCAAAGCTACATAAAGAGAAGTTAATGTTGTCGCTATAACAAAACTGAACAGCCTAACAATCCGTACTGCACTTCCAAACATAGCTCTTTCATAATAATCTTCTGGGGTTTGATAAAACTGAGCGATAGTTCCAGGTACTATAGAAACCATAGGAGTTCCATCTACAACAATCGCTACTCTTCCCTCCAATAAGTTTCCAGCTACCCGATCAGGTCGTTCAGTAATTACAACCTGGGGAAATGGTGAGTAAGGATTATCTTCGATAAATTCTTCAATATAACCACTCTCAAATACCCCATCAAGGTTGACTGTCTTTAACCTCTTCTCTACCTCTTGAACCAGTTCATCTTTTGCTATACCCTGGATATACATAATAGCTACATCTGTATTGGTCTTTTTGCCTAATTGAACCATTTTTAATTTTAAATTGGGATCTTTAATCTTCCGTCTAATCAAAGTGGTATTAAACCGAAGAGTCTCGACAAATCCCTCACGAGGACCTCGAATTACACTCTCAGTATCTGGTTCCTGAATCCCTCTTGCCTGCCACCCACGACCATTGATAATAAGAGCATGATCACAACCTTCCATCAAAAAAATAACTTCTCCTGAAAGAATTCCGTTAATCAATTTGTATAAATCCTGCTCTTCCTTCACTTCCCCAACAAAGAGATCAACATTTTTGAGACGATTCATTCTATGAATCGGCGAAAGTTCGTTAGGATAATCTTTTTTCTCTATCTTCATCATGGATTGAAGAATATGATTATGTAAAGTCATTCTATCTACCATTCCATCAAGATATATAAGCGTTGACTTTACAAGTTTGTCCATCTGTAATTCTATCTCACGAAAAACTATATCTGAACATTCTTCAAAAACCTTTTTTACTCTGTCAAGATTATCTTCATAATCCTTAGTTAGACAACTCTCTCCTTCTACAATATATGTATCAGCAATTAATCCTTTATCAGGCTGAAATTTTTCTTTAGTTCGTTTCAAAAAATTTTTAAACATTTACTCACCCCCTACTATTCATTTTTCCCGTCTTTAACTCGTATATAACCAGAAAAGATTGCCTGAAGTTTAGCAGGATCAGAAGTCAACGAAAGATAAATATGGATACTAAAAGACTTTTTACAGAATTTTTAAGTATAAGCCCAGTAGTAGCCTGAAAAATCCAGGCAAACAACCAAAAAGAATAGATTAATCTTTGTCCAACATTTTCTAAATGACAGATTCACTTCACTGGATTCTATTCCATCTAACATATGTTTTTTGAACCTACCTGAAATCATATTTGCAGTAAAATGAACACCTGTTCCTACCAAAGCAGCTCCGATTAAAGCATTACCTATTGTCCGCGTATTAGCGGCTATACCAGGCATTATTATATCAGGCAGATGTTCAAAAAATGATGACATTTTATCTGGGAATTCTGGAGAAACACAGCCTATACAGGGCGTATTAGCTTCTATAAACCAATTTGCATGGTCCACCAATCCATTTGCGTGTAGGACAATCAGCATACGTCACAGGGCCTTTACAACCAATCATAAAAGCACATCCTGCATCTCCTGATTTTTTTGCAAATTTAGCATTCTCAAAATCAGTTCTTCTCGGACAATGATCATGAATCGTACTCCCAAAAAATAAAACTGGTCGCCCATAGGCATCAAGATCAGGTACTCCATAAAGCAAAAGGTGTGAAAGAGTTCCCACAATCCAATCAGGATGTACAGGACATCCAGGTACATTGATTACCTGTTCTTTAATCACTTTATGTACAGGCTTTGACCCAGTTGGATTAGGATTTGCAGCAAAAGGGCCACCAAAGGAAGCGCAACTTCCAGCAGCCACGATATATTTTGCACCATCTGCCAATCCTCGCACCACGATTGGATCGCCATTAACTCTTAGCATAACGTCCACCAGCGCCCGTAGGGATGGTTCCCTCTGATCAGTATATATTCTCCCTTCTCCTTCTCTTTAATCTCTTCTAAGTGTTGAAAAGCTAATTCTCCCTCAGCCACCATCATAGTATTACTATAATGAAGTTCAATTGTCTTAAAGAGAACTTGTTGCAAATCAGGATGAAGAGTATTTAAAAAAGAAAAGTAATCTCCCGCACAAGTTGTACACTCAAGCCAGATTACTGAAGGCCTTTTAAGTTCATTTTCAAATAATGCTTCTGCCAATTCAGGGATCACCAATTTAGATAAACTCATACTAGCCATTCCTGTTAGACAGAGTTTAATGAATTCTCGACGTGTTAACATATCAAAACCTCATTTTCTCAATTGGTAGGATAAATTATGTATTCCTATGGATATTTATTACCTTATATAGTTGGCTTTATTCGGAAAAGTTTTGCTATAATAATTAAAAAGACCACCCCGAAGGGGTGGCTGTACAAATCTAACTTTTTAATCCAACTTTTCTCAGTATAAACCATATAAAAGGCAAAACGTTTTTGGACAATATCTTCCATTATAAAGAAAACAATCCCTTTTCAAACACAGATAACCTCTATCCTTAACAAAATAAAATCCTGCTTTTACCTCTACTACTCAGGATAGGATTTGTTATGTTGCAGAAATTTTAACAATTCATGCAGAATATGAATTAACATATAAAATAGAAAATACTTCGATACTCTTGGTTACTTTAATTTCTCACAAAAAAGGTACACTTTAGTTTTTAAAATAATATGAGGAGGTTAATTTTTAATTGTTTGTAAGGAGACATGCGCACGGTTCTGAAAAAGGATCTAATTTTAAATAATATTGGAGGAAAAACAAATGGAGAAATTTATAGCTGTTTGTGTTATAGTTGTATTAATTTTAGTAGGAGCACCATCTAGTAATTCTAATTGTATTATAAAAGATGTTCACATACTAGAAAATTTTTTAACAAAGGAAAACTACGAAAAAGCTCCATTAATTAAAGTATCAAATGAACCATTTGCAAAAAGAATTAAAAAGTTTGAAATTAAAACTTATGCAGTAATTGGAATTGAAAACATTGGTGAAACTGGTTATTACAAAGCCAAACTTTTTAGGAAATCAGATCAATATTTAGTGAACAAATCAAAACAAAAATACATAAAAAAAGGCGAAATGAAATTTACTTCTTTAAGTTTTCCTAAAACTGATGAATACATAATAAAAATCTATTCTTTACAAAAAGGGAAATGGGTTCTAACTAATGAGAAAACAATGGTTTTAGAAAAAAAAGAAAATCAGAAATAAAAAAAGAGGCAATTTCTCGTGAAAGGTACACGAAACGTATAAGAACCAATTTAATAAAAAAAACCACCCCGAAGGGTGGGAATTACTAAATCGAGAAGTTATAACCACAATCCAAAAACTCATAAGATGTACCAAGAAAGTTAGTTGGAACTGCTATACCACCACAACGAGGACAAGTTCTTTCTTCTACCATTCAAAACACCCTTTTTTATATTTCTAACATTTGTTATTCTATATAAATATGTGTATTTCTTTTTTTAGAGAAAATAAAAAAGGAAAATAACATTAACGTTATCAGTGCTAACTTCTTTTATTCTACCTCTATAACTTTCCATGCATCAGCTTGATAACGAATTTCTTTTATTTTTGTCATTAATTCAAATCAACTTGTATCCATTAATTCTCTTTTTCTCGAACTTGCCAGCCTTCATTATTTTCATCACAAATATTATCAAAAGCACGATAAGCAAGGTAAGTATTAAACCTAAAGCTGTAAATGCACTAGCAAGAAAGCTATCTGTAGCACCTACCGATGCTCAAAATTCATTCATCTCAATTTGCGATATTATTATATAGTTTTCCCCATAATTATTATCTTCATTTCGATTTGATACTATCTGCTCCATCAGCTTAATACTCTTCTTCCCGTGAAACTCCGTATAATCAGCGCCGCAAGTCTGCTCGACACTTTAACTGTTCCTTGCAGTTCCACTGCTCTTTTCAGTTGGAACCTCTCTTTTGAGATTTTCTGTTTTCTTTGCTTACCCATCGAGTCTGACACCTCCGTTTCTTGTTGAACGTTCAGTCCTTCTCAGATATTTACGTCTATATCTGATACTATGACCTCTCCTAAAACCTCTCCTGCACTCTGCCCCGCCCAGTCTATACCTCACGATGGACACCTTTGCTGTTCAGCTAACTGTTGGTGTTGCCAACCCCCGTTCCAAACTTTCACCGTATAGCTGTCATTCCTGTCGGGCACACATATAAAAAAACCACCCCAAAGGGTGGCTTTTCCTATTCAATTATGGACAATGCGCTGGAACTTGATCTGGTGGTATACATCCCGAATAACCACAATGTGGCCCGCCATACTTAGGGCAAGTCATAGGAATTGGTATTATCATTCAAAGACCTCCTTTTTGAAATTTTCTACTTTCTTACTTTTATGTATACTGCACGTATTTTATAATATTCTTTTCTCACAAAAAAGACCACCCCGAAGAGTGGCCTGTACGGGATAGGATTTGTTATGTTGCAGGAATTTTAACAATTCATGTAGAATCAATAAAATACAATAAATATAATTTTATAAAGAGGAGGTGTTTTTATTATGATTTATCCACCGAGACGTTGTCCCGTTTTTGACTATTGTATAAACCCAGAAGTTAGCTGTAAAGATTGCCCATATTGGAATTAATAATTTTTAGAATTTTCAGAAAAGCCACCCCTTGGGGTGGCTTTTCACTAAAAAGTGTCAGCTGGCATTACACAAACAGGTAAAGTTTGATTTTGTTTTGTACCATCGCCCAATTGTCCAAAACTGTTAAAGCCCCAAGCCCACATACTACCATCTTCCTTTACAGCAATAGTATGAGCTTCTCCACCAGTAACATCAACCCAATCATTATCAGTTCCTACACGTACAGGTGAATAGCTGTCTATTGTAGTGCCATTGCCTAACTGTCCATAGAAATTCCAAACCCATGTCCATAAGCTACCATCTTCTTTGATTGCTGCAGTATGATTAAGGATTGCTGAAACGCTCTTCCAATCTGAATCTGTTCCTATTTGTACAGGCATTGCTCTGCGAGTAGTAGTTCCATCTCCTAATTCTCCACGATACTGATGCCCCCATCCCCAAAGAGTTCCATCTGATTTTATTGCCAATGTATGTGCCCCTACAGTTGATATAGAGATCCAATCAGTATCTGTACCTATTCTAGTTGGAGTATTCTTGTTAACTATAGTACCATCACCTAATTGATTAACATTATTTTTACCCCAAGCCCATAAGCTACCATCAAATTTGAGAGCAACTGTGTGGTAAGAACCAACAGTGACATATTTCCAATCAGCATCAGTGCCTATTTGAATAGGAGAAAGCTTATCAATATTAGTTCCATCCCCTAATTCACCATATTCATTATATCCCCAAGTCCAGACTGTTCCATCTGATTTAAAGCTATCGTATGAACGGTTCCTGTAGCCACCGTGGGTTTTACAATATCTTTAGCTTCAGATATTTCTACCTTCAAAAAGCAAATCAAAAGCATCACCACAAAAATTGTAATATGTTTTTTTAACATCTCAAATCCTCCTTGTTTGTTTTTAGTAAAATAAAATTTCATTTTACCTCATTTTGTAAATTTTATTTTTAGTATTACTATATAATATTTAACATTTTATTGTTTTATCCTTCTTTAAAAGCTAAATATTTGGCTAACTATAAAAGAAATGCGGATATTCACTAATTTTTTCCGGTCAAAACTGCGTCCCCAAATACACCATTCCCTCAACTAAATAAAAAAGAGTGACCAGAATTTCAATCTCCCAGCCACTCTCACTCCATTATTTACCTACTAATAAAACCGCTTACTATCCTGATACTCATATACTTTCTGCAATACTTCCCCAAACCGCTGATAATGCACAACTTCTCTTTCTCTCAAAAATTTTAGAGTATCTTTAACTCCTGGATCATCAGATAAATCTATCAAATGCTCATAAGTTACCCGAGCTTTTTGCTCAGCAGCCATATTCTCATGTAAGTCAGCTATTATTTCACCTTTTGCCTGAATATATGCTGCTGTCCAGGCATTTCCTACTGCATCATGTGGAAATAACGCTCTACCATGACTTGCATAGTGACCTGCCAAAGGAGAATTTTTGATCTCCTCAATGCTAACTCCCTGTGTGAGCTTAAAGATTAAGGTTGCAATCATCTCCCAATGAGAAAATTCCTCTGTTCCAATATCTGTCAAAGTTCCTTCTGCTTCTTTAATAGGCATGTAATATCTTTGATTCAAATATCTTACCCCTGCAGAAAGTTCGCCATCTGGACCACCATATTGTTCATATAACAAAGCTGCTAAACGTAAATCAGGGCCATCTACACAAACTGGATACTGCAATTTTTTCTCATAGATCCACATATCCTACTCTCCCTTCTAAAAAAATAATTAAAAATCTATTCTCCACGGCCATGGTTGAGTAAGCCATTCCCACTCATCATTAGCTCCTCTGTCAGCTGTTATTGGCCCATAAACTTCTTCCACTTTCTTTACCAACTCTCTAGCTTTTTCTACATAGTAATTGAACTGATCTAATGCTTTTTGATCCATTGGATGTGTATTAAGATATAAATTGAGATCTAACAGAGCAAATTCGATAGCCATAAGTTCTTTTAATAAAGACTTTGCTTCGTCTGATATTTTTGAATATTTTTTATTTAAGTGATCTAGATAGTTATCATGATGTTTACAATTATGCGTACACCCACAATCTTTTTTATAATAATCCTCACCACATTCATCTTTCATAAATGCTGAATGATTATTTATATTCCCCTCATAAGCCATAGTGTGAGGTGACGTTCCCATATCTGGCATTTCATTGAAATCCGGTATTCGCATTGCATATACCATACACGGAGGTTGTATTCTAGGCATCATACCTCTAAAAGGTATATTAACAATTGGCATCATGCCGTTCCTCCAAGGCATTTGCATTCTTCCATAATCTCTATTCATCTAATATCTCCTCCTTCCCTAAGACTTTTTACATTTGGGATATGGTCGATACAATTCGGGAAAAATAGTTCCCTTCATCAATGCATCCTCTGGACTATATTGTTTATCATATTTCTGAACACGTACATATGCTCTTGCCAATTCAAATTCATTCTCCATTGACTTAGCTGGCTTCTTTTTATGAAAATCTTTCATTTATATTCACTCCCTTATAAGGTGTTGTACTGCATGATATTCTTTTCATACCTTAAAAGTTCATAAAAAAAACAGCCCACGATGAGCTGTTTTTAAGATTAATCATAAATTACTTTCTACTGTTAGCTAATTTCTTTTGAGTCGCCATAAAGCTTACTAAAGCTATTAACGCAACCAATATACCACAAGTAGTACCCAATGTTATACTTTGTCTAAAACCTTCTGGTGCTACAATAATATAACTTACAGAAACGGCGGTCATAAATGTAGCAGGGATTGTTGCGATCCAGTGAAAACGACCATGTTGGATCAGGTATGCTGCACCTGCCCAAAGTTCCATCATTGCTAAAGTCTGATTAGACCAAGCGAAATATCTCCAGATAATTGTAAAGTTTATCATAATCTAAATAACCACGATCAAATTATCCATTTGAGTTTTATCAGCAGGTTTAGCAGGAGTTATAATTGCCTGATCTGGGATAACTCCATCATCACATAGGATTACTCGTTGATGCAATTTAATACCACTTTTGCTTTTTCTAAATACAGCCCACCTATATTTAGATAAGCACAAGCTGATTGTTGAAGCATCGATTAAGTAAA
>DAOVRZ010000159.1:0-7981 GCA_030627905.1 Halanaerobiales bacterium | reverse complement strand
TTCTATCACATCCAAGAATGCTTACAATGTATTTTTGCCCTCCATATCCTAGCTTCATAGCTTCTACTGCTGCATATTGTCTTTTATCTTTTTCTGTTAACGTATCATAATGTTTTTTCATTGCTGCTTCTACTTCGACGGGATAATAATTTGCTAATTTCATTTTAGACATCCTTTTCTTTTTTTAAAAAAGTATACAGTATTTTTCTTAATTTGTAAAGTTAATTTTTAGAATTGAGGAAATTATTATTTGTACATCCCTAAATTATATATATCATCATTGTTCAGAGAAATTTCTTTGCAGTAAGTTAATAATTCTAAAGCTTTTTTGAATTCATTAAGTTTACAAAGAGTGTTAGCCATCTCATGATATGTATTACTAATAGAGCTTTTATTATTGGTGAGTTTTAGAGCTTGTTCGAAATAATCTAAAGATTTATAAAAATTTCCTAATTCATTATAACAAATACCCAGATTTCTAAGAATTTTATGTTGTACCTGGGTTTCATTAGTTAAATCTATAGCTTTTGTAAAGTTCTCAATTGTGTTTTTTAAAAATTTAGAATCTATATATTGACCAAGTCGAAGATGAATTACACCTTGTGTAACAAATTTTTTCCTTTGAGCCAAAGTTGAACTGAAGTTGTCTAATAGTTTTACACTTTTTAATGCTGCATCAAAATTACCAATTAAATAAAAACAAATACTTTTCAGAGTGATTATTCGTATAAGTTGATCATTTTGAGTTATAGCTTCGAGAATTTCTAAATGTCTTATTGTGTCCTGAAATTTCTTTTGTTTATAGTAAGAATTAGCTATCTTTTTACGAATGTTTACTTGATAATTAGAGTTAATATCAAGATAATTCAAAGCTTTAAGGTAATATTCTAAAGCTTCTGAATATTTATTTTTAGAGTACTTTTTATCCCCTATATTAATCATATCTGTAAAATTCACTCTGTTCACCTCTCTCAGTATCCATTACTCTGGTAAGTCATCATCGTGACCTGGAGAATTAGCTAGAATTGGATCAGAAATACTAATTGTAGTATCTGTAACACTTTCATTTGAAGCAGTAACTTTAACACTATATGAAAAACCTAATACTATTAAACAAAGTAATGAAATTGATAATATTTTCTTAACATAATTCAAATTATTCCCTCCTTTCTGCAACAAAAACTTTGATAATATTTAAAATAATCTCTAAGTCCTTTTCAGAGACATAATTAAGTTGTTCGACAATAGTTTCTATTTTATTTCTTATATTTTCGTCATTTATACCATTTTCTTTAAAACCTTCAATTAGCCAATTTAAATCAACATTATATAATTTGGCTAATTCACTGATAAGCTCTAAAGACGGTTTTTTTCTTTGACCACGTTCAATTTTTGATAGATATGATTGAGAAATACCAGTGAGGTTTTCGACTTGCACAAGTGTTAATTCTTTTTGTTTTCTAGCCTGTTTTAATCTTTCTCCTAGAGTCATTTTTTTAGCCACCTTTCAAAAGTCCAATTAGAACCTATCTAAATATTCTTTTTGATTAAGTATTTGTCCTGCATTGCTAAAGAACTATATTTATTATTATGCGTAAAAGGGCAAATAGGACAAAAATTTACTTGCAATATTCCTTGTAGGACTATATAATATAGTTGTGAGGCAATTTTATAAATACATAGAACTATATCCTTTTATAAAGGACAGAAAACTTTTGATCAAAGGGGGATTACAATGCAATTGAATTTAGAAAAAGTAAGAGGACTTTTGACTGGTAAAGGGTGGAGTGAAGTAATGTTTGCTCGTAAGTTAGGTTTGGATTATTCGTATGTTTATCGGGTGATGCGAGATCAACGTGGAGTTGGTAAAAAATTTTTGAGTGGTTTAATTAAACTTTGTGAAAAAGAAAGATTAAATTTTAGAGATTATATTTTTGTTGATTAATATTCAATAAAGAGGAAGGTGAAAAAGATGAACTATCATGTGCTTTTGAAAGATGGAACAGTCAAAAGTTTTAAAAACATTTGTCATGTTAATGTTGAAGAAGATATGGAAGTAGTGCTTACAACGGATTCAGGGGATATATTAGCGTTTTCTGAAAATGAAATAATAATACATGGAGATGATGAAAAAATT
Source organism: Halanaerobiales bacterium (assembly GCA_030627905.1). Classification (GTDB taxonomy): domain Bacteria; phylum Bacillota; class Halanaerobiia; order DY22613; family DY22613; genus JAGMES01. Next base: position 5,844 of record DAOVRZ010000159.1, on the reverse strand, counting down.
AAAGCCGTAATTGAGTTATTCAAGGTAATAGATAGATTTATTAGTATAAGAGTTAAAGCCCAAACTCAGAAAGGACTATTGATTGGTTATATAACTGGATATTTAAACTTATAAGTCATATTTAGTTTTAAAAGTTTTTAGCATTATGTAAAAAATATACATTAAAAATTTAGATAAGAATATATATTTGGTTTTTATTAAATTGATTTATGAACATTATTTTTCTTTTAGACTATTCTTTTTGTTCTCAAAAAGAATTTTTTTATAGTAAAAATGATAAACGGTAATTATAAAAATTTTTTGGAGGTTAAAAAGTGGATTTTTATTCTATTGGTCAAAAATTACGTAAACTTCGTAAAAGAAAAAGGTTAACCCTAACTGATGTAGGAAAAGCTATTGATAAATCTATGTCACTGATTGGTTCTATTGAGCGTGCTGATCGTTGTCCTTCTCTCTCTTCTTTAATCGATTTGGCAGAGTTCTATCAAATCCCTTTGGCGTTTCTTTTTGAAGATGATCTTTATCAAAAACAACAAGAGATTGGTGAATATCTTAAAAAACTACTTATCGAAAAAGATTATACTATTGCTGATCTAGCTAAAAAAACAGAGATTAACTATTTACAATTAGTTGATTTTTTTCAAGGGAGAGGTTCTTTAACATTAGATCAGTTAAAATCTATTTCAACCACCTTAAATATTTCTATAAAAAAGATAATTCCTCATGCTACACGCTATATAAATCATATTAAACACTATTTAGAAGTTTTAGGAATAGATGAGCAAACTAATAAAAATATTATTGAATATATCTATAGTAAGTTTGAGGAATGAAGATTATTTGAATGATTGTTTTAAATCGAATATTAATTACCCATCTTTAGAATTTGCCTGACTATTGTTTGTAACTTTTAGGAATAATAAGTTTAGAAAAGAGAAGGAAAATTAAATTTAACGATAAAATGGTTTATGTTAGACTAATCATTTACTAATTAAAAATCTACTTTAATTCATAGAGTCATAATTTTCACGTTGCCATTTATAATACCAAAACTAATTAGAATAAGCTGTGCTACTTGATGATATCATAAAATTCAACTTATTGACTGGGTAGTAAATATAGTGTATAATATATTTACACTTTAAATCCATTTTTTTAAAAAAGAAAGGGGGGAATTATGAATTTAAAAATCTTACGTGTAATCAAAAAAGAAGATCAACTTTTCACTAGACACGATAATAATAATAATCAAAAACCAAGATAATAAAAACCCCCATTACAAGATGGGGGTTTTAGAATTGGGGATGAAGAAATGAAAAACTTATTACTATTTCCACCAGCATGGATACCTACACAACCATATTTGAGTTTGCCTTCATTAACTGCATATTTGAGAGAAAAGAAGATTACTGTTGTTCAAAAAGATTTAAATTTAGAGTTTTATTATTGGTTAAGTAAGGCAGATATCATTTCAGAACTTTATGAAAAGCTAAAAAATAAATCTGTTACTGATAAGGAAGAATATGAAATTCTTCAAATGTTAAAAGATGTTTTAATAACTAACAGTGAGTATTGGATAAAAAATTTAAGAAGTAAAGAAAAATTTTTCTCTGAGAAACCATATGAATATGGATTATCTTTAGATATACCTAAGTATCTTTTAAAATTAATTTCATTGGTATATTCACCACAAGAAATAACCTTTGGAAACTATGATCAAGGAAAAAAAATAAATAACGCAAAGGAACTTTTTAAAGTAGTAGATTTTTATCAGAACAATTTATTTTATGATTTTTATTCTGAAATCCTCTATAATGAACAATTATTTTCAGATATTAATTTAGTAGGGATTTCTATTATTGGTCAAGAACAACTGGTTCCTGGTCTTATTTTAGCAAAAATGGTTAAAGAAAAATTTAATCATATATCAGTTTGTGTAGGTGGACCAATTATTACTCGTCTGAAAGATGCACTTATCAAAAATAAAGAGTTTTTTAAAATTATTGATTATGCAATTTTATTTGAAGGTGAATATCCATTGTATTCTTTATGTAAAGCATTGGAATCTAAATCTAAGTTGGACATTGTTCCTAATTTAATATATTATTCTGATGATGAAGTTCACTATACTTTTACTCAATCAGGTTTAAATATTGATGAAATTCCAACTCCAGATTTTGAAGGGCTTCCATTGGAAAAGTATTTTTCACCTGAGATTTCTTTACCTTTATTGACAAGTAGGGGATGTTATTGGAATCAATGCGCGTTTTGTGATCATTCCTACATTTACAATTCTAATTTCAGATTTCGAAAAATTGAAGATATCTTACAAGATATCAGGGTTCTTAATGAGAAATATAGTGTTAAATTTTTTAGCTTTGTTGATGAGTGTATACCACCTAAAATTTTTAAAAATTTAAGTGATCAGCTAGATATATTACCTTTTACAATTTTCTGGAGTTGTGATTTACGTTTTGAACATTCTTTTATGGATGAAGAATTATTTACAAAGGCGTATAAATCTGGGTTGAGAGTTATTTTTTTCGGACTAGAATCTGGTTGTCAACGAGTACTAAATCTTATGAACAAAGGTACCAAAATAGAGGATATTCAAAAAATCTTATCTCTCAGTGCAAAGACTGGTATATGGAATCATTTATTTGGAATTTTTGGGTTTCCTACAGAAACACAAAAGGAATTTGAAATTACGAAGAGATTTTTGGAAAAAAATGCTGACTTTTTTCATTCTGTAGGGTTAGCACGATTTAGCCTTAATAGATTTTCTTCAATTAGCTTAAATCCTAAGTTATATAACATATCCAGACTTAAATTGCATGGTGATATAAGATTAGATTTAGATTATGAATGTAATTCAGGAATCTGTAAAGAAGAAATTGATCAAATAGATCAATACAATGAAAAACATGGATATTCAGTTACTTCATACTATGATGACTTTTTGAGATTATTTCATAGAGATTTATGGTATATCTATCTAAGTAAATATTCAACTTCTGAGATAAAGGGTTTTAGTAGTGACTCGCAAAAAACTGATAGACTTTTAAAAACTGATGAATTAATCAAATTAAAAGATTTCGTTTTTTTTAAATCTAGTATTGATGGTGATAAGTTGTTATTATTTGATTTGAAGTTAGGTAATTATCTAGAATTTACTATAGAAACTCAAAGAATCATAGAAGAATTAACTCATCCTGTATCGATAGAAAATTTATCTGTAAAATTGGCTAATGAATTTGGAATCTCTCTAAATGATGCAAGAGATGAATTAGTTGGATTTATTAATGAGCTATATTACTGTGATTTGATCAGTATTGTGTAGGGGAGGAATTATAATGAAAAATCTCTGGGAAGATTATTTTACTTGTGAGAATTATTTTCAAATACGAAAATCTATGTTTAAGGAAGAAGAAATATTTCTTGATTATATATTAAAGGGTGTAAAAGAAAATGGAAAAATTTTAGATTTATGTTGCGGTGCAGGTTTGCATGCACAATATTTTTCTTCTAAAGGGAAAAAGGTAACCGCTATGGATGGTTCTAAAGTTATGATTCAATTTGCATCTAAAAATATTAACAGTAATATTAATTTAATATATGGCGATATTAGAAACCTGAATATTTTTTCGGAATTTGATTTGGTTACTTTTATTTATGGTAGTTTTGTTTTTACGGATACTAAAGAGGCAAAAACAATTTTAAATAATGTAGCAAAGCATTTAAAAAAAGGTGGTAAATTGGTTATAGATAATCGAAATTTTAGTATTATGTATGATTTAATAGGAACAAATAATTGGATAGAGAGAGAAGGACATAGAGAACTGCAAGAATTTTCTATAGATTCAATGTCAAATATTATCACTACTAAAACGCATTATTTGTTTAAGGATAAGAATAGGGAAGATTATTCAGTTGGCTTGGTAGCTAGATATTATACATTAGCGGAACTTGTTGAAATGTTTAACGAAGCAGGATTTATTATTGAAGAGGTTTTTGGAAGTTATTCTCTCGAACCATATTGGTATAAATCATCTCCACGTATTATTATTACTGCACGGAAAGGGGCATGAAATGTCAAACTCTGATATTAAAAAAGTCTTGACTAACAGAAATTTTCTTTTAGTATGGTTTGCTCAGATTATTTCTGTTTTGGGAAGTTGGACATACTATGTTGCTATTACAGCTTTAATGTATGATCTTACGCAATCTGGCATTGGTATTGCTAAACTTAGATCTGTACAAACAGTTGCATTACTTTTAATGGCTCCTATAGTTGGAGTATTCGTGGATCGTCTGAATCGTAAAAAGATTATGATATTTTCTGATTTACTTAGAAGTTTTATACTTCTTATATTTATTTTCTTTCGTGGAAATTTCATTATTTACTTGGTAGGAGTCAGCATCTCAATACTTAATAGTTTTTTTAATTCCTCTGAGTCTTCGATAATTCCAGATTTGGTTGATAAAGATGAATTAGTGATTGCAAATTCACTAACTTCTACTACTGGAAATTTGATGTTGATATGTGGAGGAGCACTTGGGGGTATTATTGTAGCAGTAGGTGGTTATGAAATTGCTTTTATTATTGATCTTATTACATATTTAATTTCAGCTATACTATTGCTGTTTATTAAAGGACAATTTAATCCTCAAATTCAAGATAGTTATGTTAGAAACAGCTCACTTTATGAAAATTTAAAAAGTGCTTTCAAAAGATTCTTCAACGATATTAGTTATTGTATTAAATATCTGAGAAAAGAAAAAGAGATTGTAGCTATTATCCTTATGTTCTTTTTACTTAGTTTTGGAGCTGGAGCAGTCAATGTGCTAAGTATTGTATTTGCCAATCAGATTTTAAAAGTTGGCTCGAAAGGGTATGGCTTTTTACTAACTATTCAGGGGCTTGGTTCCTTAATTGCATCATTCTGCATGGTATTCTTAAGTCGCCGATTTAAACCAGTTGTTCTTTTCAATACAGGTTTTTTGATGATGGGATTATCTATGGCATTATTAGGATTGACTAAATATTTTCCTATGGCTGGTCTTTTATTTTTTGTTAGTGGTTTTGGAAACGTTTTGTTTATTGTACCTAGCGTTTCTGTTCTACAAAAATTAGTTCATAAGGATTTAAGAGGACGAGTTTTTAGCTTCCAATATATTGCATCTGAATCTGCATTATTATTAGGAATGTTGATTACTGGTTTATTAGAAGGAATAGTTGATATTCGAATTATTATTTCAGCTGGAGGACTATTCGAAACTTTAGGAGCAATTATTTCAATTTTATTTTTTATTTCGCTTGCGAACGGTAGAAAAGATTCAATTGAGTCGTTGCAAAGTTAAGTGATCTCTGATCTGGAGTTAGTATAGAAGATGATTGGGAGATTGCACCTAAAAGTAGGTTGATTCGCATTGAAGTTTTGAGGTAACTTGAGCGTAGACATCCTGACTTACATAGAGGAGGGGGACTTTATACAGCCTCCTTATATCAAGGGTGGACAGTAGAACATGGCTATTGTAGATATGGGTAGCTTTCCCTTTAATACTTCTCGTCGATAATCCTCTTTATATACGTACAACTCTTTTTATGGTAAATAGTCTCTCGGAATAAATAATGAGTTTGCAAGTGATTTGTAATAATTTAACTGGGAATTGCAATGATTTCTTATGAACATCTGAAGAAAGATAAAAAAACAGAAAAATGGGCATGACAAAAAGACCTATGTGATTGAAATTTTTTTAAAATCTATAGGCTAACCAAATATAATTTTATTTAGATCCAAGTTACTTTTTAAATGACTATACCATGCATCTATGTGCTGACAC
>DAOVRZ010000172.1:0-6379 GCA_030627905.1 Halanaerobiales bacterium | reverse complement strand
TAAAAAGATTAAATGTTCTTTAGAATATCGTACAGGGCTATTTAAAGAGAACACAATCCAAAGAATGGTAGAGCATTTTGAGAATATCTTAAAAGCAATTGTAGAGAATCCAAAGATCAAGCTTGCTGAGATTGATCTATTGTCTAATGAAGAAAGAGATAAATTGTTATTTGAATTTAATGATACTAACGCAGAGTATAGAGACTCAGTTACACTTCATGAGTTCTTTGAAGAGCAGGTAGAAAGAACACCTGATAATATTGCTTTAGTATATAAAGATGCTCAAATGAACTATGAAGAGTTAAATAAAAAATCAAATCAATTGGCCAGGTTATTGCGTGAAAGAGGTGTTGGCCCTGATCAAGTTATAGGAATTATGGTTGATAGGTCATGCGAAATGATTATAGGAATTATGGGGATTTTGAAAGCAGGAGGATCATATTTACCAATTTCTTCAGATTATCCTGAAGAAAGAATAAATTTTTTACTTAAAGATACTAAAACTGAGATTTTATTAACTCAAAGCGATTTCATCAATAAGGTTAATTTTGAAGGAACCATTATTGATTTAAAAGAGAAAGAATTATATCAGGGAGAATCCATAAACCTTGAAGGAGTCAATGTTTCTCAAGATCTGGCTTATGTTATTTATACTTCTGGGACAACCGGTAAACCTAAAGGTGTAATGATTGAGCATTGTAATGTATTGAATTTAATTGCAGGACTTAGCGATAAAATTTATTCTCATTATGATTCTTCCTTACGTGTTTGTCTTTTAGCATCTTATGTATTTGATGCATCTGTTCAACAGATATTTGCGTCTTTGCTTCTTGGTCATTCTTTATATATTGTGCCCGATGAAGTTAGAAAGAGTGGTAAGGATTTATTAGAATTTTATTATGAAAATTCTATAGATATTTCAGATGGAACTCCAGCACATATAAGTCTTATATTGAATGCTATGGTGCCAGTTGAAAAAATACCAGTAAAACATTTTATAATTGGTGGTGAAGCTTTACCAAGTCAAACTGTTATTAAGTTTTTAGATAAATTCAACGTTTCAAAACCAAATTTAACGAATATATATGGTCCAGCTGAATGCTGTGTAGATTCAACAGCATATCTGGTAAATATAGAGAAGGTAAAGAAATATAGCACAGTACCTATTGGTGCGCCATTAGCAAATAAAAGTATCTATATTCTAGATAAAAATCAAAGGTTAGTTCCTATTGGAGTAGCGGGAGAAATTTATATCTCAGGTGAAGGTTTGGCTCGTGGTTATTATAATGCTCTAGATTTAACAGCAGATAAGTTTATTAATAATCCGTTTGAACCAGGAAGAAGGATGTATAAAACAGGAGACTTAGCTAGATGGTTACCTGATGGAAACATTGAATTTTTGGGTAGAACTGATTTTCAAGTTAAAATTAGAGGACATAGAATTGAGTTGGGAGAAATAGAAGCCCAGTTATTGACTCATGAAGATATTAATGAAAGTATAGTCATTGACCGTGAAGATATAGATGGAGCTAAATATCTTTGTGCATATCTGGTTTTAATAAAAGACTCATCTGTTTCTGATTTGCGTAAATACTTAGCTCAAATATTACCAGATTATATGATTCCATCATATTTTATAAAGATGGATGAATTACCAAAAACAATAAATGGAAAAATAAATCGAAGAGCACTGCCAGAGCCAGATAAAAGTATGAAGACTGGAACAAAATATGTAGCACCTGAAAATGAGATCGAAATAAAACTGGCTAAAATCTGGTCAGAGGTACTCAGATTAGAGAAAATAGGTATTAATGATAATTTCTTTGAGTTGGGTGGTCATTCATTAAAGGCAACGACTGTTGTATCAAAAGCATTTAAAGAGTTGAATGTAGAGATAGCATTAGGTCAGATCTTTAAGACTCCAACGATCAAAGAACTTGCGGAGTTAATCAAATCAACTGAAGAGAGTATATATTCAGAGATTGAGCCAGTAGATTTCGCAGAGCATTATGCGTTATCATCAGCTCAGAAGAGATTATTCCTTCTCAATCAGATTGAAGATAATAATACAAGCTATAATATGCCAGGAGCGATGATTATAGAAGGTGATTTTGATAAAGGAAGACTGGAATCTGCATTTAAAGAATTGATCAATAAACATGAAAGTTTGAGAACATCCTTTGAATTTGTAGAAGGACAACCAGTTCAACGTATTCATGAAAATGTAAAATTTAATCTTGACTATATAGTTTTAGATAATCTAGAGATACGAGATTTTACAGAGGCAGAAAATCAGATTGAAGAGCTGATGAAAGAATTTTTGAAACCATTTGATTTGAGTAAAGCACCATTATTAAGAGTAGGACTTATTAAAGTATTAGATAAACAAGTATTGGTATTTGACATGCATCATATCATTTCAGATGGTGTTTCGATGAATATTTTAGTGAAAGAACTAGTAAATATGTATGAAGGAAAAGATTTACCAGAACTAAGAATTCAATATAAAGATTTTTCAGCATGGCAAAATGATCTATTTACTTCAGAGCGTATTAAAGAACAGGAAGAATATTGGCTAAATGTTTTTGCAGAAGAAATTCCAGTACTGAATCTGCCAACAGATTATCTACGTCCTGCAATAATTGCCTATGAAGGAGATAAATTAAATTTTGAGATAGGAGAAGAATTGACAGCTAAACTAAATAGTATAGCTAAAGAGCAAGGAGCCACTATGTATATGGTATTGCTGGCTGCCTATAGTATCCTATTGTCAAAACACAGTGGTCAGGAAGATATAATTGTTGGTTCACCTATAGCTGGAAGACCACACGCAGATTTAGAGAACATTATTGGTATGTTTGTTAATACTCTGGCGATGAGAAATTTCCCAGAGAGTGATAGATTATTTGTTGAGTTTTTAGCTGATGTAAAAGATAGAGCATTAAAAGCTTACGAAAATCAAGATTATCAGTTTGAGATGTTGATAGAAAAGCTTGACATTCAAAGAGATTTGAGTAGAAGTCCATTGTTTGATACAGTATTTGCTTTACAAAACACATCAGAAAATGAAAATATTAGTTTAGGAGAGATAAATTTTATTCCACTTGCATTCGAAAGTAATATTACAAAATTTGACTTAACTCTAAATGCTCATGAAATTGAAAATAAAATAATATTTATATTAAATTATGCAACAAAATTATTCAAAAAAGAAACAATTGAAAGGATGAGCAACCATTTTGTTCACATTCTGGATGAGATCGTTGAAAATCCGAATGCTACATTAAAAGATATTCAAATGTTATCAATGCGAGAAAAGGATCAATTAGTCTATGACTTTAACGATACTCGGATAGAGTATCCTTTTGGTCAAACTATTCATCATTCCTTCGAAGAACAGGTTACAAAAACGCCAGATAGTATTGCTTTAGTATTTGAAGAAAAAATGTTAACATATCGAGAATTGAATGAAAAGGCAAATCAAGTTGCTAGAGTATTACGAAATAAAGGTGCTAGAACTGATCAGATCGTTGGAATAATGATGGACCGATCTTTAGAAATGATTATAGGTATGATTGCAATATTAAAAGCAGGTGTAGCTTATTTACCAATTGATCCATCATATCCAGAAGCAAGAATAGAGTATATGATTAGTGATAGTAATGCTCAAATCCTTTTAACTCAGGAAAAACTTGCAGATAATCTCAATTTTACAGGTACAGTGATAGCTGTAGATAATTTAGATCTATCTGTTTATGAAAAAACTAATCTTACTATAGAATATAACTCAAGAGATTTAGCATATGTGATCTATACTTCTGGTTCTACAGGTAAACCTAAAGGGGTTATGATTGAACACAAGGGAATTGCTAATATAAAGCAACATTTTGAGCAAAGCATTGGTATAAATGAAACAGATAAAATTGTTCAATTTGCTTCTTGTGCATTTGATGCATCTGTCTGGGAAATATATATCGCATTATTATCAGGGGCAACATTATATATGATTGAAAAAGATATAATCAATGATTATAGTAAATTTGAAAATTATCTAAATGATAATGGTATCACTACTGCACTCTTACCTCCTGTGTATTTAAATCATCTTTCTGTAGAAAATATACTTACATTAAAGAGAGTGATAACAGGTGGATCAGCCACAAACTTTGATCTTGTAAATAGTTGGATAGAAAAGGTAGATTATATCAATGCTTATGGCCCTACTGAGACTACTATTATTGCAACAGTCTGGAAGGCAAAGAAAAATGGAATGATCCAGAAGAATATTCCTATAGGTATGCCGATTTCTAATACACAAGTTTATATTCTTGATAAGCAACTAAAACCTGTCCCAATAGGAGTTGTCGGAGAACTCTGTATAGCAGGTGTTGGTCTTGCAAGAGGTTATTTGAATAGACCAAATTTAACAGCAGAAAGATTTGTTCAAAATGAATTTGCTGGAGAATGTATGTATCGAACTGGAGATCTGGCGAGATGGTTAGCAGATGGGAATATTGAATTTATCGGAAGAATAGATAATCAGGTTAAGATTAGAGGATATCGCATAGAACTAGGTGAGATCGAACAAAAGCTATTAGAACACTATGATATTAGAGAAACAGTGGTAGTAGATTATAAAGATGAAGTTGATAATAGCTATCTTGTCGCTTATTATGTTACTGAGCAGGAGTTATCAGTTAATGAATTAAGAAACCATCTATCTAAGGAATTACCTGAATATATGATACCATCATACTTTATGAGATTGGATAAACTGCCATTGACATCAAATGGTAAGATCAATCTACAAGCTTTGCCGAAATTGGATGGTAATATGGTTACAGGAAGTGAATATATAAAACCAACCAATATAATTGAAGAGAACCTGGTAAGTATCTGGTCAGAAATATTGGGAGTCGAAAGAATTGGAATTCTTGATAACTTCTTTGAGTTGGGTGGTCATTCATTAAAGGCAACGACTGTTATCTCAAAAGTATTTAAAGAGTTGAATGTAGAGATATCATTAGGTCAGATCTTTAAGACTCCAACGATCAAAGGACTGGCTGAGTTAATCAAATCAGCAGAAGAGAGTATCTACTCAGAGATTAAGCCAGTAGATTTCGCAGAATATTATGCATTATCATCAGCTCAGAAGAGATTATTCCTTCTTAATCAGATTGAAGATAATAATACAAGCTATAATATGCCAGGAGCCATGGTTATTGAAGGTGATCTTGATAAAGAAAGAATGGAATCTGCATTTAGAGAATTGATCCAGAGACATGAAATCTTAAGAACTTCTTTTGAGCTGATTAAAGGAGAGCCAGTGCAATGTGTTCATGAGACTGTAGAGTTTAATCTTGAGTATTTTACAGATGCGGATGGTCAAGTTGAAGAATTGATGAGAGAGTTTGTAAAACCATTTGATTTACGCAAAGCCCCACTATTAAGAGTAGGACTTATTAAAGTATCAGATAAACATGTATTGATTTTTGATATGCATCACATCATTTCAGATGGTTCATCATTGGGAATTTTAACAGGAGAAGTAGCAAATCTATATAATGGTAATGAATTAGAAAAGTTAAGAATTCAGTATAAAGACTTCTCAGCATGGCAAAATGATTTATTTGAATCAGAAAAGATTAATAACCAGGAGGAATATTGGTTAGATACCTTTGCAGGAGAAGTACCTGTACTGAATATGTCAACAGATCAACCACGTCCTGTAGTAATGACTTATGAAGGAGATAAAATAAACTTTGAATTAGGAGAAGAGTTGACAGCAAAACTGAATAGTATCGCTCAAGAGCAAGGAGCCACTATGTATATGATATTATTGGCGGCCTATAATATCATATTGTCAAAATACAGTGGACAGGAAGATATAATAGTTGGCTCACCAATCGCTGGTAGACCACATGCAGATTTAGAGAACATTATGGGTATGTTTGTTAATACTTTGGCAATGAGAAATTTTCCAGAGAGTGACAAATCATTTGTGGGATTTTTAGCTGTTATAAAAGATAGAGCGTTAAAAGCTTACGAAAATCAAGATTATCAGTTTGAGATGTTAGTTGAAAAACTTGATCTTAAACGGGATTTAAGTAGAAACGCACTCTTTGATGTAATGTTTGTATTACAAAATACAGAACATCAGGAGTATGCGTTAAACGGATTAAAGTTTACACCATATGATATTGAAAATAATATTACCAAGTTTGATTTAACTTTAGTAGCAGAAGAAGAAGTTAAAAAGATTAAATGTTCTTTAGAATATCGTACAGGGCTATTTAAAGAGAACACAATCCAAAGAATGGTAGAGCATTTTGAGAATATCTTAAAAGCAATTGTAGAGAATCCAAAGATCAAGCTTGCT
>DAOVRZ010000083.1:0-26923 GCA_030627905.1 Halanaerobiales bacterium | reverse complement strand
GTTTTTAACTTTCATAAATTGCTCACACATCTGGGTTGGTAGAAAGCTGATTGTTATTTTATTCATTTCATAGTAGTCATTTAATTTATTAATATCCAGCCTAATTTCATTACTAATAATATGAATAGTTGCTCCTGCAATTAAATAGGAGAAAATCTCCCAAGCTGATGCATCAAAGCCAAATCCCGCATATTTGGTGCTATTATCATCAGATGTTACTCCATAATAGTCATTATGCCAAATAGCTAAGTTTACCAATGATTTATGTAGAACCATTACACCTTTTGGTTTTCCAGTGGAACCAGAAGTATAGATGATATAGACCAAATCATTTGATTTATTGCAATTTTCAAGATTTGCTGAATCCCCAGTATAAAATTCTTCATCTTCTAAATAAATGATTTCACCTGCAAAGGAGATTTGATTTAAAACCTCTTTTTGAGTCAGCAATATTTTAGTGTTAGAATCTTGAAGCATATACTTGATTCTGTTATCAGGATAATCAATATCAATCGGTAAATAAGCTCCCCCTGCTTTGATAATTGCCAAAACTCCAATTACCATCTCTAGAGATTTATCAACCATTATTCCTACAGGTTGATCTGGGCCAACCCCTTCCAACCGTAATACTCTGGCCAATTGGTTAGCCTTTGCATTTAATTCCTGATAGGTCAAACTGTTACCTTCAAAGATCACAGCAATACTATCTGGGGTCCTCGCAACCTGTTCCTCAAACAGTTGTTGAATTGTTTTTTCTTTAGGATAGTCAACTTTTGTTTTGTTAAATTCTTGTAGTAACATCCTTTTCTCATCATCATAAACAATACACAAATCATCTACAGATAGTTCAACATTGTCTAACATGTGACCCATTATTCGAGTTAAATGTTTTTCCATTCTCTCTATAGTTTCAGGGAAGAACAGATCAGCATTATATTGCATCCGCATAACAATTGATTCATTACTACTTACTACGATAGTAAAATTATAGTTAGTTAACTCAAATGCAGACTCAAATTCAGCTTTAAAATCAAATTGATTTTCCTCTACTGGAGAGTCAACTGGATAATTTTCAAAAACAATAATCGAATCAAAGATTTCACCTGCACATTGACTCAAATTTTGAATTTCTGCCAAAGATATATATTCATAATCTCGGATTTCTACCAATTGACCATTTACTTGCTTCAATAAATCACCAAAAGTCATCTGGTCATTTCTCTTAACCACAACAGGTAACGTATTAATAAAAATACCTACAATACTTTCTACATTTTTTAGTTTTGTTGGCCGACCTGATACTGTCATTCCAAAACAGCTTTGATTTGTATTATTGTATTTTTGTAACAAAATACCCCATGCTGTTTGTAAAAAAGCATTCATCGTTATATTATTCAAACGGCAAAATTCAGCAATATCTTTTGTCTTTTTTTGATCAAGTACAAGCTCTCTATTAATTGATGTGGTTATAATTTCATTTTTTTTAGGTTTGCGATCATATGGTAATAATGTTGGCATATCAAAATCACTCATATAATCTTTCCAAAATAACATTGCTTCTTCATAATCCTGATTTTTCAACCAATCAAGATACTTAGAAAATTGCGCTACTGGTTTTGGAGGTAATAGCAAATCATTACATAAACAATGATATATATTAAAGAAATCACCAAGTACAATCGGGACACTCCACCCATCTAAAAGAATGTGGTGGAATGTCCAACAAACAAACAATTTTTCATCTGACATCTTGATAAATGATACCCGATTCAATCTACCCTTTTCAAAATCAAATTCTTTATTCAAATCTTCTTTTTTGAAATCTTTAATATATTGTTCCTTTTCAATATCTTCTAAATAAGATGCATCATAATCATAAATCTCTGCCTCTTTAAAATTTAACACAATTTGAAATTGATTTTTCGACTCTTTCCAACGAAAGTCTGTTCTAAATATTTCGTGCCGATTAATTACTTCTTGCCAGGCTGCTTTTAAACAGTCTAAACTTATTTTTCCTTCAAGGTAAAAACTAAATTGTTCATAATAATTACGATGATCTTCTTCTAAAAGACTATAAAAAAGCATAGCACTTTGCATTGAGGTCAGCTTATTAATTTTTAATGCTTTGACTTTTCCCACTACTTTCGCTCCCCTCTTCTAATCTATCTAAGAAAAATCGTAGAGTTCATTTAATAAATCAAACTCCTCATCATCCATCTCATCACTAAGCTCAAAATCTGATACTGTGTGTGTTTGTGTGGTCTGATTAATACAATGATCGATTATTTCTTTTAAACTATTTACATACGAAATTTGGAGTTGACTCATTAAATCTTTATCAAAATATTTTACATTATAATTTAAAGATAACTGTAGTTTGTTACTGATAATCATACCATTTATATCTATTAAGTAATTATGTTGATTATCAGGATGAACATAACTTCCTACGTCTTCAAGACAAGCTGATAATAATCTATCAGTATCCTCTTTCGTTTCAATAGTATTATCAAATTGTCCTAAGTAGTTAAAGGAAATTTCAGGATTTAACTCTCTCAAATATTTATTATCTTTCAAATATCTTAAAACTCCAAAGTTTAGACCTTTATTTGGTACTCTCCTAAGACTCTCTTTAACATGTTTAATTGTTTCCTCAATATTTTCTTTCTTTTCAAAGTAAACTGGATATGCACTTGTAAACCAACCAATTGTCCTCGATAGATCTACATCTTTTAATATCTCTTCTCTTCCATGACCTTCAAGATTGAGTAATACTGTCTCTTTTTCCATTACTTCAGTTATCGCTATCAGAAGAGCAGAGAGCAAGATATCATTTATCTCTGTATTATAAACCCAATTTACTTTTGTCAGTAATTTTTCTGTATATTCTTCATCTAGTTCGATCTGTAAGCGCTCATCATCTTTAAAATGCATCTCTTTTTCATCAACATCTATCAAAGAAGCAATCTTTGTTTGATCTATTGACTCCCAATAACTTATATCTACTTTTCTCCTCTTCGCATAGTTAGATAATTTTTCGCTCCACTCTTTGAATGATGTAGTTTTCAATGGTAATTCTTTCTGAAGATTTGAATAATAAAGAGTTTCAATATCTTCCAGTAAGATTCTCCATGACACACCATCGATCACTAGATGATGAATAGGAATAAATAAGCGTTTTCCGTTCTCACCCAAATCAAATATAATCGCTTTGATTAATAAATCTTTTTCAAGATCTAAACTATCTTGAATTCGGTTAGCAAACTTTTTAATTTTCTCTTTTTGAGTTACATATGGTTCATTAGATAAATCGATGATTTCTAGTTTAAAATCAACTTCATCTACTCTTCGATTGATTTGACTAATTTGACCTTCCAAAACTTTATAGATCATTCGAATAGCATCATGATGTACAATAATCTTTTCAAATACCTTTTCTAACAACTCTAGATCCACATCATTCTTCAAGGCAAAAAGATTACCCTGATTAAAATATTGTGGCTCCTGAAAGTTCTGTTCAAAGAACCATCTTTGAATTGGTAAGAGTAAAACTTCACCTTCTACCTCTTCTTGAGAAATAATATCTTTCTCTTCTGTATAATCTACATTTGCTATCAAATTAGCAATTGTCTTATATCTAAAGACATCTTTTACCGTAATATTGATTCCTTCCTGATTAGCTCTGGACAGAATTTGAATTGCTTTAATAGAGTCACCACCCAATTCGAAAAAGTTATCATTAATTCCAACTCTAACTACACTCAAAACTTTTTTCCATATTTTTGATAGCTTTTCTTCAATTTCATTGGTTGGTGCTGCATACTCTGTTTCCGTACAAATATTTCCCTCTGGTTCTGGAAGTGCTCTTCTATCTACCTTTCCGTTTGAAGTCAATGGCACCTTTTCTAGACTAATGAAATATGAAGGAATCATATAATCTGGCAACTCTTTCGAACAATGCTCTCTCAGTTCAGATATCGGTATTTCTCTTTCTGAAACTATATATGCACAAAGATATTTCTTACCATTGTCATCGACTTTATCCAAAACAACTGTTTCTTTTATTGCTTCATGCTGCAACAGTTGATTTTCTATCTCGCTCAGTTCGATTCTGAATCCTCTAATTTTTACCTGATAGTCAATCCGACCTAAGAATTCAATATTACCATCTGGAAGCCATCTTACTAAGTCTCCAGTTCTATACATTTTCTCATCAAGAACATCTGGATTAACCCTATAAGGGCTTGATACAAATTTTTCTGCTGTCAACTCTGGTTGTCCCAAATATCCTCTGGCTAATCCATCTCCTGCAATACATAATTCTCCTGGAACTCCAACAGGTTGTAATTGGTTCCATTGATCTAATATATATACCTGTGTATTAGATACTGGTTTGCCGATTGGGATCGTATAATGATATTCCTGTTGAATTCCAAAATAGGTTGTGAATGTTGTACTTTCTGTTGGACCATAACCATTGATTATGCTTAAAGATGGATGCTTTGCTCTTACCAAATTGATATGCTTTGGTGATAATGCATCTCCTCCAACAATTAATGTTTTCAATTCTGCAAAAATATCAGGATTTTCTTCTAACAATTGATTAAATAATGGAGCCGTCAACCAGATCATGCTAATTTCATTATCTTTCAGTTTGGTTTCAAATCGATCCGCTGATAACAGATCATCTTTACTAATCAGATACAGAGTTGCTCCATTCAACAATGAACCCCAAACCTCAAAGGTTGATGCATCAAAAGCCATTGAACCAGTTTGTAATATTCGATCATTTTCATTAATAATTAACATGTTGGAATTTTTAATTAACCGATTCACGTTTAGATGTTTGACCATAACACCTTTGGGTTTGCCTGTAGAACCAGAAGTATAGATAATATAGATCAAATCTTCAGGTTGATTGAGATTTACCAGATCAGAATTATCTCCAGTATAGATATCTTTATCTTCTAGAGGAATCCTTTCACCATCAAAATGAACTTGACCAATCAAATCCTTTTGAATCAGTAAAATTTTTGCCTCTGAATCGCTCAACATATATTCGACTCTGCTTTCTGGATAATCGATATCAATTGGCAAATAAGATCCTCCTGCTTTGATAATTGCCAATACACCAATAATCATCTCTAAGGATTTATCAGTCATAATGCCAACTGGTTGGTCTGATTCAACACCTTTTGCTCTTAACAGATGGGCCAGTTGATTTGCTTTTGCATTAAGCTCTGCATAAGTTAAGCCTTGATCCTCATATACTACTGCAATCTTTTCTGGTGTCTTTACAACCTGTTCTTCAAATAATTGCTGGATTGTTTTCTCTTTTGGATAATTGATTATAGTATCGTTAAATTCATTTAAAATTTGTGTTCTTTCTTCTTCTGAAATCATTTCTATCTTTGCTATTTGTAACTCAGGTTTTTCGACAATTCGTTTAAGTAAGTTAATAAAATGTCTGGACATTCTTTCGATAGTCTCTGGTTTGAACAGTCTAACACTGTATTCTAAACTGAAATAAATTTTCTGATCAGATTCAAAACCACTCAATGTTAGATCAAATTTAGAAATCTTAGAACCAATTTTGCAAGGCTTAAACTGTAAATCTTTCATATATAGACCAGATTCATTTGCATTTTGCAAAACAAACAGAACATCAAAGAGTGGATTTCTACTCAAATCTCTTTCCAAATCCAGTTTCTCAATCAACATTTCAAATTGATAATCCTGATTTTCATATGCTTTTAAGGAGTTTTCTTTTACTTCTGATAAAAATTCTGCAAAAGTTTTGTCACTCGCTGGATAATTCCGCATTGCCAATGTATTAACAAACATTCCGATAATGTTTTCTAAATCAGCATGTCGTCTTCCAGCAATTGGTGAACCAATAACAATGTCATCCTGTTTAGCATATTTAGCCAGAAGAAGATTAAAAGCTGACAAAAGTACCATATATAAGGTTGCCCCATTTGAAGATGCCAGAGTATGTATTTTTTCTGTTAATTCTTCACTTGCTTCAAATATAAAGTAATCTCCCTCAAAACTCATTAATGCTGGTCGTGGTTCATCTGTTGGTAGATTTAAAATAGGGATTTCCCCGCCTTGCAAGCCTTCAAAGACTTCTAACCAATATTCTTCTTGTTTTTTCAGATCTTCAGACGCAAAAAGTTTATTCTGCCATGCTGAAAAATCTTTATACTGTACTCGAATATCTAGTAAATCTTTTGTTTCATACAGGCTTGCTATTTCCTTAAACATAATATCTGTAGATGTACCATCAGAAATAATATGGTGTATATCCAGCATAAATAAATGTTTCTTCTCTGATATTTTCATTAACCCCACTCTAAGTAAAGGGGCTTTACTTAAATTAAATGGTTTCACAAATTCATTAAAGATTTCCTCAATTTCAGTTACAGACGGTTCACCTTCACAATCAGCAAAGAGTTCAATTGCAAAATCAACATCTTGATGAACTCTTTGCACTGGCTTACCATCCACAATCTCAAAAGATGTTCTCAAAGATTCATGGCGATTAATCAATTCTTTAAACACATATTCAAAGTGTTCCAACTCAAGTTCACCTTCAATGAACATGAAACTTGGGATATTATAAGTTGTACTTTCACCCTCCATCTGTTCGATAGCAAATATCCGTTTTTGTGCCGAGGAAACTGGGTAATATTCCTGTACTTCAACTGTTTCAATTGCAACATACTTAGTCTCTTCCATACTATTGATATATTCTACCAATCCTTTAATCGTTGGAGTTTGGAAAATTTCTTTCAACGGCAGTTCTACATCAAATTCTTTCAATATTTTTGAAGCCAGTTGAGTAGCTTTTAATGAATGACCCCCTAATTCAAAGAAATCATTATAGATTCCTACTTGTTGAATACCCAGGATTTCCGACCAAATTTTTGCCATTCTTTCTTCAGTCTGATTCGTTGGTGCTACGTATTCTACACCTGTAGCAATACTTCCATTCGGCTCTGGTAAAGCTCTCCGATTAATCTTACCATTTGAAGTTAGTGGCATTTTTTCTAATTGGACAAAATATGATGGAATCATATAGTCTGGTAGATCCACAGACAGATATCCCCTTAATTCGGATACCGTTAACTCTCGATCAGCGACAATATATCCACATAGATATTTAGCATTATTCACATCAGTCAAATACAACACAATTGCTTCTTTGATCTCACCATGATTTAATAATTGATTTTCAATCTCGCCAAGCTCAATTCTAAATCCTCTAATCTTAACCTGGAAGTCGATTCGACCGAGGAATTCAATGGTTCCATCTGGAAGCCATCTTACTAAATCTCCTGTTTTGTACATTCTCTCACCAGGAACAAATAGATCATTAACAAATTTTTCTTTTGTTAAATCTGATCTATTTAAATATCCTCTCGCTAATCCATCACCAGCAATGCACAGTTCTCCAGGTACTCCAATTGGCTGAATCTGATTTTTCTGATCTAAAATATAAACTTTCGTGTTAGAAACTGGTCTTCCGATTGGAATATTGTCATTGTAATCTTTTGTTATTCTAAAATAAGTTGTAAATGTAGTACTTTCGGTTGGACCATAACCATTAACCACATTTAACTCTGGATAAAGTGCACGAACCTGGTTAATATGTTTCGGTGATAATGCATCACCACCAGATATCAATGTTTTTAATTCAGAGAAAATATTAGGATTTTCTTCTAACATCTGATTAAACAATGGAGCTGTCAACCAGATCATAGTAATCCGATACTCTTTTAACCGAGCCTCAAACCGTTCAGCTGATAACATCTCATCTTTACGAATCAAATACAGGCTTGCACCCTTTAATAATGAACCCCAAATTTCAAATGTTGATGCATCAAAGGCCAAAGAACCTGTTTGCATAATCCGATCATCTTGATGAATAATCAGCATATTGGAATTATTGATCAAGCGGTTAACATTTTTATGCTCAATCATTACTCCTTTAGGTTTTCCACTTGAACCAGATGTATAAATGATATAAATAAGATCATCTTTCGTATTCAGATTTTCTAGATTGGTCTCATCACCCCTGTAAAGTGTTGCCTCGTCCAAATAAATCATTTCACCTTCAAATGGAATCTCTTCTGCTAACTCTTGCTGAATCAATAAAACCTGTACAGCAGAATCTTCTAGCATGTATTCAACTCTGTTTTCTGGATAATCAATATCAATCGGTAAATACGCGCCCCCTGCTTTAATAATTGCTAATACGCCAATAATCATCTCTAAAGATTTATCAGACATAAGTCCAACAATTTTATCTGGGCCAACTCCTTTTTCTCGCAACACTCTTGCTAACTGATTCGCCAATTGATTTAACTCCCGATATGTCAAACTTTCCTCTTCAAAGACTAGAGCAATGTTCTCTGGCGTTCTTTCTACCTGTTCTTCAAACAATTGCTGAATTGTTTGATCAATTGGATAATCTACTTTAGTATCATTAAATTCTATCAATATTTGTTCTTTCTCTTCATCTGAAACGATCAATATATCTCTAACCATTTGCTCAGCATCATCCAACATTGCATTTAATATCTGCATCAGATGACCCTGTATTCTTTCAATAGTCTCTGAATTAAATAATGCTGCATTATATGAAACCTTCAGATCAATAGTCTCATGGCTCATGACAGTCATACTAAAATCATAATTACTTAACTCAAATGCCGAATCAAACTCAATACTAAAGTCCAGCATATTATCCTGCACAGACCGCCTGAGATAATTTTCAAATACGATAATTGAATCAAATAATTTTTCAGAAGAAGCACTCATTTTTTGAATTTCTGCTAAAGATATATACTCATACTCGCGAATTTCAACCAAACGTTCATTTGTTTTCCGTAAAAGTCCAGTAACTGTTTCCACTTCCTCTGTTTCTACAATAACTGGCAATGTGTTAATAAATATACCAACAATACTTTCAACATTTTCCAAGGTAGTTGGTCGACCAGAAACTGTCGTTCCAAAACAGCTTTCATTAGTATTGTTGTATTTCTGTAGCAAAATGCCCCAGGATGTTTGAATCAATGTATTAATGGTAAGATGATGCCTTTTACAGAATTCGTTAATCTCCTTTGTTTTGCTTGAATCAATTGTAAAATCTCTGGTCATTACTTCCGAAATAATATTACCTTTTTTTGATTTATTATCATATGGCAGTAACGCTGGTTCAGAAAAATCACACATATAATTCGACCAGTAATCCAACCCTTGAGTACGATCCTGCTTATCCAACCATTCCAGATAATCACTAAACTGTGCTTTAGGCAGTGACAAACTAGAACTATTGGTAACAAGATTATGATATATTTCAAATAACTCTCCCAGTACAATCTGTACACTCCATCCATCCAACAAGATATGATGGAATGTCCAGGAAACCCAATATCTATTATCCGCCAGTTTTAGCACTGTAACTCTGTTCAACTTACCATTTTCAAAATCAAATCTATGATCTAAGTCTTCTTCTTTGAACCTACTGATATATTCTGCTTGTTCAGAAGAATCTGACCCTGATAAATCTAATTCATTCAATGTAATTTTTACTTCAGGGAATATTATTTGAACAGGATTTTTGAGTCCTTTGCTCAAGAAAGATGTTCTAAATATTTCATGCCTATTGGTGACCTCTTGCCATGCTAAGTTAAATTGTTCAATATCAATCTCTCCATTAAGATAAAAACAAATCTGTTCACAATAATTTCTACCAGTCTCATTAAGAAGATTATGGAATAACATTCCTTCCTGCATTGGAGTTAGAGCATACATTTTCACATTTTCCAACTCAATAGTTTGAGCGATTGTTTCAAAGTCTTTTTCTTCTAACATGTTTTCCAATCCAAAATCAGATGCTGTATATTCCCGTTCATCCTTATTTGCACAATGCTCAATTATATCATTTAGAGCTTGCGTATATAATTTTTGAAGTAGTTGCATTTTATTAGACTCTAAATACTTAGCATTGTAACTTAAGGACAACTGCAATTTGCCATCAATATCTACACCATTGATGTCAATCAAATGAGCATGATCATTTTCTAAATGAAAACTTGATCCAGAATTTTCTTTACATCTGGAGAGTAAGCTATCGCGATCAATAACACCATCAAATTGCCCTAAATAATTAAATGAGATTTCTGGATTCAATCCAGCTAATAATGGATTATTTTTTAATTCTCTAGCTATGCCAAAGTTAACTCCTTTATTTGGAATTTTACGCAAACTTTCTTTGACATGCTTAATGGTTTCAGAAATACTCTCTTGCTTTTCAAAGTACACTGGATAAGTACTTGTAAACCACCCAATTGTTCTAGATAAATTTACACCTTTTAATATTTCTTCTCTTCCATGACCTTCAAGATTGATAAGAAGAGTCTCAATTTCCAATACTTCTGTAATAGAAAATGTAAGCGCAGATAATAAAATGTCATTGATTTCTGTATTATAAGCCCAATTAACTCTACTCAACAATTTCTCAGTCTGTTCTTCTGTCAACTCTATCTGAACAATTTGATGATCTCTTAAATAATTTCCCTCAATTTGACCTTCAAACAATGATTCAATTTTTGACAGATCAATTTGTTCCCAATATGAAATATCAATCTGGTTTTCCTTTGCATAATCATTCAACTTTTGACTCCAGTCTCTAAATGATGTAGTTTTCAAAGGTAACTCTGTTTCCATACGGGAAATATACATATTTTCAATATCTTCTAACAATATTCTCCAGGATATACCATCAACCACCAGATGGTGAATCGTTAATAATAATCTTTTCCCATTTTCACCAAGATCAAATACGACTCCTCTAAATAGTAAATCTGTTTCTAGATCAAGACAATTTTGAACCTCAGCACTGATCTCATAGATTTTTGTTTCCTGAACTGAATATGAGCTTTCTGTCAAATCCACTAACTCTAGCTTAAAGTCAATCTCCTCTACTCTTCTATTAGATTGAATAATTTGACCATCAATGATCTTATAGCAAATTCTTAATGCGTCATGATGTTTTATAACTTCTTTAAATACATTTTCTAGCAATGCCAGATCAACATCTTCAGACAACCTAAACAGATTATTCTGGTTAAAGAAATGTGGATGATTTAAGTCTTGTTCAAAGAACCACTTTTGAATCGGTGTCAGTAATACTTCACCCTCAACCTCTTTTTGAGAGATTGCTAATACTGGTTTACTATAATCAATATTGTTTAACATATCAGCAATTGTTTTATTCTTGAAGACATCTTTAACCGTCAAACGCATTCCAAGTTGATTCGCTCTTGAAGTAATCTGAATTGCTTTAATTGAATCTCCACCCAATTCAAAGAAATTATCATAAATACCGATTCTGTCTTTACGGAGTATTTCTTCCCAAATTTCTACCATTTTTTCTTCCAGCTCATTAGTCGCGGCCACATATTTTGTACTCACTTCAATACTAGCATCTGGTGCAGGTAGAGCCTTTCTATTAATCTTTCCACTCACTGTTAATGGCATTTCTTCTAGATGCACAAAGTAGGATGGAATCATGTATTCAGGCAGTTCTTCTGCTAAATGCTCTCTTAAATCAGAAACAGATACATCACTTTCATTAATAACATATGCACAAAGATATTTGTTACCATTATCATCTATTCGATCAATAACAACAGCTTCTGTAATTGCAACATGTAACAATAAACTATTCTCAATCTCACCTAATTCAATTCTAAATCCTCTAACCTTAACCTGATGGTCAATTCGACCCAGATATTCGATATTACCATCTGGTAACCATCTAGCTAAATCACCTGTTTTATACATTCTTTCACCTGGTTTAAATGGATTAGAAACAAATTTTTCTCCTGTCAACTCTGGTCTATTTAAATATCCACGTGCTAAACCGCCCCCTGATAAGCATAACTCTCCTGCAACTCCTATCGGTTGAAGATTATTATATTTATCCAAAATATATGTATTAATATTTTGAATAGGCTTACCTATAGGTACATTAATCTCATCACTTAAATGAATCAATGAATATTTTGTAGCATAAATTGTCGATTCAGTTGGACCATAAATATTTTCGAAGATTACATTTGGAAGTAATCGATAAAACTTTCTTACCAAATCCTTGGAAATTGCTTCGCCTGCAACAAAGACATATTTTAATTTACTCAAAATCTCAATATCTTTTTGATCCAATGTATTTAATAACATCTTCAACATCGAAGGAACAAAGTTAATATGTGTAATATGATTGTCTTGAATTGTCCGAATGATGGATTTAGTTTCTTTTTCAGCATCTGGTTCCAAAATAACCAGTTTACCAGTACCCATAAACCAGCCATAGATTTCTGCACCTGATACGTCAAATATATATGTTGTCTTTAGCAGATAAACATCTGCTTCTGTAAATGGATATTCTCTTTGTAAAGCCATGATAACATTGACCAAACTCTTATGTTCGATCATAACCCCTTTTGGCTTTCCAGTAGAACCTGAGGTATAGATAATATATGCTAGATCATTTGATGTCATTGGTATATCCATGTTCGTACTTTCACCTGTGTATATACTTTCGTCCTCTAAGTCAATGATCTCACCACTAAATTCAATCTTATCATGCAAATGATGCTGAACTAATAAGAGATCTACACCACTATCCTCTAACATAAATTCGATTCTTTCCTCTGGGTACTCTTGATCAAGTGGTAAATAAGCACCACCCGACTTCAAAATTCCATAAATACCGATCATCATTTCTATTGAACGTTCTACTAGAATTCCAACAATCTGATTTGTTTTTACACCACGATCTCTTAATACCCTCGCTAATTGATTTGACTTTTGATTCAACTCACGATAAGTTAATTGTTGATCTCCAAAGACCAAAGCAATATGATCTGGTACTCGCTCGACTGCTTCTTCAAACAATTGATAAATTTTCTTTTCTTTTGGATAATCAACAAAAGTATCGTTAAAAGTGTCTAATAACTGTATTCTTTCTTCTGAAGAAATCATACCGATCTTTGATAATTTTACTTCAGGATTTTCAACAATTTCCTCGACAATATTTACAAAATGTCCTAACATTCTTTCGATTGTGTCTCTCTTAAATAAGCTTGTTGCATACTCAATGGCAAGCTGAATTTCATCTTCTAGTTCAAATGCATAAAATGTTAGATCAAATTTAGCGATTTTATTTTCAAAACGATATGGTATAAAGCGTAAACCTTCCATCTCCAAAGCAATGTCCTCTGTGTTTTGCAATACTAACATAACATCAAAAAGTGGATTTCTATTCAAATTTCTCTCTAAATCTAGTTTTTCTACCAACATTTCAAATTGATAATCCTGATTTTCATATACTTGGAGTAAATTTTCTTTAACTTCTGCTAAAAATTCTGCAAATGAATAATCTGCCATTGGATGATTTCTTAATGCCAATGTGTTAACAAACATACCAATTGTTTTTTCAAGATCTGCATGTCTTCTACCGGCAATCGGTGAACCAACAATTATGTCATCTTGATTGGTATATTTAGCCAAAAGAACATTAAAGGCCGCCAATAAAGTCATATATAAGGTTACACCTTTATCAGCTAATAGTTCATACAACTTCGCAGATGTTTCTTTGCCTAACTTAAAGTCAACCATATCTCCAGCAAAGTTCATCCCAGATGGACGTGAATAATCTGTGGGCATATTCAAAACTGGAATTTCATCATCAAATTGTTGATTGAGCCAGTACTTTTCCTGTTGACGATACATCTCTGTTCTAAATAGGTTATTTTGCCATGCTGAAAAATCTTTATACTGTACTTTTTGTTCAGTTAATTCTTTTCCAGCGTATAAATCAAACAACTCATTTATAAATATACTCAATGATGTTCCGTCAGCAATGATATGATGCATATCAAATAAGAACATATGCTTATTCTCTACCTGAATAAGATGAACTCTCAATAATGGTGCCTTGTTTAGATCAAATGGTTGAATAAATTCTGCAATAATTTTTTCAACCTGGTTTTCTTCGACTTCTAAATAATTTAAGTTAAATTCCACATCTTTTTCTATTATTTGAACTGGTTCTCCATCTATAATGGTAAAGGATGTTCGGAATGCATCATGCCGTTTGATTAACTCTCTAAGTGCATTTTCAAAACGTTCTTTATCAAGGTCACCTTCAAGTGTAAATGCTCCAGATACATTATAGCTTGAATCATTCTCCTTTATCTGATGAAGTGCAAACAGTCGTTTCTGTGCTGAGGATACTGGATAATATCCATATTCTTCTACTCTTTCGATAACTGTATAAGGAGTTTTGGCATATCTACGAATAATTTTCGCCAGACCTTCAATCGTTGGTACATTAAATATCTCTCTTAATGGTAATTCAACATTGAATTGTTTGTTGATTTTTGCAACCAAAATACCTGCCTTTAATGAATGACCTCCCAGTTCAAAGAAATCATCTCGAATTCCGATCTTTTCAGTTTTGATAACTTGAGACCATATCTGAACTAGTTTTTCTTCAATTTCATCTCTAGGAGCAATATATTCTCTACCAGTACTGATTTTTCCATCAACTTCTGGCAAAGCCTTACGATTGATTTTCCCATTTGGTGTTAATGGCATTCTTTCCAATTTTACAAATACTGCTGGAATCATATATTCTGGCAACTCTTTTGATAAATATTCTTTCAACTCTGATATAGATATTTCCCGATCTGAAACAAAATACGAACATAAATAATCATTTTCTGACTGGTCTTGACGAGCTATAACAACAACCTCTTTGATTGCTTGATGACTTAACAGAAGATTTTCTATCTCACCTGGTTCAATTCTATAACCTCTAATTTTAACCTGATGGTCAATTCTTCCTAAAAACTCAATATAACCATCTTTCGTCCATCTAACACGATCACCTGTCCTATACATCTTTTGACCAAAGACAAAAGGATTTGCAATAAATCGTTCTTCTGTCATCTCGGGTCGATTAAAATAACCTTTTGCCAAACCATCGCCAGAAATACATAACTCACCCGCAACTCCTATTGGTTGTAAATTAAAGTTTTTATCCAATACATAAACTTTAGTATTATTAGATGGTTTTCCAACATATACAATCTCGGTTTCAGAATTATAAGGAATCTTATAATGCAAAGTATCATCAGAACATTCACTTTGACCATACGCATTTATTAGACTAATTTTATATTTTTTGTAAAATTTATTAACAAGAGCTGGTGCAACTTTTTCACCTGTTAAAATCAATAAACGTAAATCAGGAAGTTGAATTTGTTCTTCTCCCTCATCTAATAACTCCAAATAAGCTTTTAGGAGTGATGGTACAATCTCTAAAACACTGATTTGATCTTCTTTAACCCGTTTTAATAGTCCAATCGAGTCATGAATTATATCTTCCGAATAAATAATAAGCTCCGACCCAATAAATAATGGTGAGAAAACTTGCCAGATAGATGCCACAAAGTTAATGGTCAAATTGTGACAGAGACGATCTTTAAATGTCAGATCCAATTCTCTAATTTTTGTAAATGCATGGTTGATGATCCCCTTATGATGCAGCATAACTCCTTTGGGCTTACCAGTAGAACCAGATGTATATATTAGGTAAGCCAGATCATCAGATTGTTCTTCTGTTTCTAATGATTCCATTGGAAATGCATTCAACATCTCTATATTCACATCGATTACTTTTCCAGAAAAGTCAGCAAGCAAAGCATAACTATCCATCTTCAGAAGCACAGGCGCACCACTGTCTTCCAATAAAAGCTGGATTCGCTCTTTTGGATACTTTTGATCAATCGGAAGACAGATACCTCTTGCTTTTAAAATACCAATAATTCCAATAACCATTTCCAGTGAACGTGGTAACATCAAACCAACAACCGTATCTTTCTCAACACCATTCTCTCTTAAAAGTCTTGCCAATTGATTCGTTTTCTCATCTAACTCATGATAGGTCAGCCGCTGATCTTTAAAGATAAGTGCAGTCCGTTCAGGGGTTTTTGCTACCTGTTCAGTAAAGAGTTGATGAATTGTCTTCTCTTTTGAATAACTTACCTGTGAGTTATTGAATTCATTTAATAATTGTTCTTTTTCAACTTCAGAGATAATTTCTAAATTTTTAACAACTTGAGCAGGTTCAGTCAATATAGCTTTCATTAAATAATAAAAATGTTGTTTGATTCTAGTAATCGTATCCGGCATAAATAATTTTTTATTATATGTAAATCGAATTACAGTTTTATCAGCAACTGCCGCGGAAATACTAAAATCGTAATTTGTTAATTCAAAGACAGAATCAACTGTAAGTGCAAAATCTAAATTATCCCTTTTTTGTAACGAACTAACTGGATAATTCTCAAAAACGATCAGTGAATCAAACAGTTCATCTGTATGGTCAACCATACTTTGAATCTCTGCTAAAGATACATATTCATAATCTCTAATTTCAACTAACTGATCATTTACTTTCCTTAATAAATGCAGTGCAGTATCCTCTTCTTCTGTTCTAACAATAACTGGTAAGGTATTGATAAACAATCCCGCTATCTTTTCAACATTTTTCAATTCTCCAGGTCGACCAGAAACAGTCATTCCAAAACAACTTTCAAAAGTATTATTGTATTTCTGTAACAATAAACCCCAAATTGTTTGAATGAATGCATTCACAGTTAGATTATTTTGCTTACAGAATTTATTTAAGTCTTGAGTAATCTGCTCATTATATTCAAATACTTCTAACCCAACTTCAGAAATAACTTCACCCTTATTAGCTTTTTTATCATAAGGTAAAGGTGTTGTTTCTGAGAAATTCTTCATATAATTTTCCCAGAATTTTATACCTTTATTTTTATCACACTTTATCAGCCAATTTAGATAATCCCCAAATTGAGGTGCTACTTCCTTTGTAAGTGTAAGTTTACCTACTCGATGATGATAAATATTAAATAAATCTCCTATAATAATTGGCATACTCCAACCATCTAACAAGATATGATGGAATGACCAGCAAACTAAATATTTTTCTTCAGAGATTTTAAGTAAAGAAAATCTGTTTAACTTTCCTTTCTCAAAATCAAATTTGGTATTTAAATCTTTTTCTTTAAATTCAACAATCCGTCTCTCTTGCTCAGAAACACTTAAGTTAGAGAGATCATAATAATCAAATAATAACTCAGTCTCCTCTAAAACTATTTGAATCGGTTTTCCTGTTCCTTTCCAGAAGAAACATGTCCTCATTATTTCATGACGTTTAACCACATCTTCCCATGCATTTTTGAAATGTTCGTACTCAATTGTCCCTTCCAAATAGAAACAAAACTGTTCATAATAATTTCTACTCTCTATATTCAGATTGTGATAGAACAACATCCCCTCTTGCATTGGAGTCAATGGATACATTTTAACAGTCTTTAAAGAAAAATTATTTGCTAATTCTACAAAATCGTTTTCTCCAACAAGATTCTCTACACCAAAATCAGATGCAGTGTAAATTCGTTCTTTCTGAGTGAGACAATGCTCAATAATCTCATGTAATGCCTTTTGATATGCTTCCTGAATAAGTTTGATCTGTTTTTGAGAAATATAATTTGCATCATAATTTAAGACTAATTGTAGTGTATCATTAACAACTCCACCATTAACATCAATAAGATGACTGTGTCTGTTTTCAATATGAAGACTTCTACCTGCATCTTCAGTACATCCACTTAAAAGACGATTGTTCTTATTTTCCTGCACAGCAAAACTATCATCAAACTGTCCTAAATAGTTAAAAGAAACCTCTGGTTTTAAATCTTTAAGTTGTTCTACATCTTTTAAAAATTTAGCAATACCATAGTTAACACCTTTATTAGGAACCATTCTGAGATTTTCTTTAACATGTTTCAGTATCTGATCCAGGCTATCTTGTTTCTCAAAATAGACAGGATAAGCACTGGTAAACCAACCAAATGTTCTAGAAAGATCAACATCTTCAATAATTTCCTCACGACCATGACCTTCTAAATTAACTAAAAGATTGTCTATTCCCATTACCTCACAAATCGCAATTGTCAACGCCGATAATAAGATATCATTGATTTCTGTATTGTATGCCCAATTCACTTTTGTCAATAACTGTTGTGTCCTCTCTTTATCCAGTACAATTGCAAACTCTTGATCAATCCTTTGATCATTCATTACCTTTTCTCTTCGAATGGATTGAATCTTTGATTGATCAAGCTTTTCCCAATATTCAACATCAATTGTTTCTGTATCAGCATAAATATTTAATTTTTGACTCCATTCCTTAAATGAAGTGGTTTTTAATGGAAGTTTAGCATCAAGACCAAATTCATATAACTTATTAATATCTTCTACCAAAATCCTCCATGATACACCATCTACCACCAAATGATGAATCGCAATTAGTAAGCGTTTTCCATCTTCTCCTAAATCAAAAACCACAGCCTTCATTAACAGGTCTTTTTCAAGATCCAGACTATTTTGCAACATTTCACTGATCTTAGCTAACTTTTCTTTCTGATTTATCAAATCAAAAACTTCTAGTTTAAAGTCAACTTCATCCATTCTTCGATTATACTGAATAACCTGATCATCAGTAACTTGATAGTTCATACGTAAAGCATCATGATGTGAAATTACTTTGTATAATACTTTTTCAAGTAATTCTAAATCTACATCATTAGGCAAAGTGAATAAATTCGTCTGATTAAAATAATGTTGTTGACTGAAGTTTTGATCAAAGAACCATTTTTGAATTGGTGTCAGTAATACTTCACCCACTACCTCTTCTTGTGAAGCTATAGCTTTTTTCTTAGCATAATCTACATTATTTAATAGATTAGCAATTGTTCTAAATTTAAAGATATCTTTAACAGTTAGATAAATTCCCTGCTCTTTTGCACGTGCTAAAATTTGAATCGCCTTAATCGAATCTCCACCCAATTCAAAGAAATTATTATGAATACCAACTTTCTCAATTCCCAATATTTCTCCCCAGATTTTAGCAAGATTCTTTTCATCTTGAGTAGCTGGTGCTATGTACTCTATTTCGATATCTCCCTTTGGAATTGGCAATTCTCTTCGATTCACTTTTCCATTAGCAGTCAATGGCAGCTGATCTATTTGAACAAAAAACGCTGGAATCATATAGTCTGGGAGATTTTTGGCCAAAAATTCTTTCAGTTCTACTGCTGACATTTCTTGATGAGCAGTATAGTAGGCACATAAATGTTTATTTCCATTAACATCTTCACGATCAATAACTACAATTTCGTTTACTTGTTTGTATTGTAATAATTGACTTTCAATCTCACCTAACTCGATTCGATATCCTCTAATTTTTACCTGACGGTCAACTCTACCTAGAAACTCAATACTACCATCAGGTAACCATCTGGCCAGATCCCCTGTTTTATACATTCTTTCACCAATACTAAATGAACTCCAAACAAACTTTTCTTTTGTTAATTCTGGAAGATGCAGATATCCCCGGGCCAGACTCTCACCAACAATACATAATTCACCTGGTACACCTACAGGCTGAAGTTGACTACTCTGATTAAGAATATAAACTTTTGTATTAAAAATTGGCTTTCCGATAGGAATATTGTTATACGCCCTATCCACAACAAAACTCGTAGTAACAACGGTATTTTCAGTTGGACCATAGTTATTTACTAAGAGATAATCATTATCAGCATAATATTTTAGCTTATCACCACCAGCTAACAATGCTCTCAACGAGTGATTTTTCTCTTTAGTAAATTGTTCACAAATTTGGGTAGGTAAGAAGCTTATAGTAATCTGATTATTTTCAAAATATTGATTAAGTTTTTCCATATTCAGCTTAATTTCAGGACTAATAATATGGATTGTCGCACCACTAACAATGTAAGGGAAAATCTCCCATACTGAAGCATCAAAACCAAACCCCGCGTATTTTGTACTGCAATCATTTGATGTTACAGAATAATAACTATTATGCCAACATACCAGATTTACCAGTGAATGATGTTCAATCATTACTCCTTTAGGTTTTCCAGTTGAACCTGAAGTATAAATTACATAAGCTAAATCAGTACTATCAGTGTCACTCTCCAGATTCGTAAAGTCTTTTGTATATAGCTTTTCATCTTCTAAATTAATTATTTCCCCGGAAAAGTTAATCTGCTCTGCCAAATGGTGTTGGGTTAATAAAAATGATGTTCCACTGTCAGTAAGCAAATACTCTATTCTCTCATCAGGATAAGCAGAATCAATAGGTAAGTAAGCTCCTCCTGCCTTCAAAATTCCCAAAATTCCTACTAACATTTCCAAAGATGGATCGACTAATATTCCAACAATTTGGTCTGTAGTTACACCCTTTTCCCTTAATACTCTCGCCAATTGATTGGCTTTCACATTAAGCTGATGATAGGTTAAGTTTTGCTTCTCAAAGACTGCAACTTTCTTTTCTGGAGTTTTTTCAACTTGGTCTTCAAATAACTTATGGATCGTTTTATCTATTGGAAGATCTACCGAAGTATTATTATATTCAAACAGTATCTGCTCTTTTTCTTCTTCTGAAATCATCTCAATTTCTGCAATTTTTAATTCTGGATTTTCTAAAATTTGATCAATAATTTTGCTCAAATGATTTAACAGTCTTTCCATAGTTTCCTTTGTGAACAGTTTTGAACTATACTCTAAATAAAAATCAATTCCCTGCATTTTTTCAACTGCTGTCAATGTAAAATCAAATTTAGATATTTTATACTCATAATGGTAAGGTTTCAAAAGCAAATCTTTCATATAAATATCCAATTGATCTGCCTTTTGCAATGTAAACATTACATCAAAAATTGGGTTGCGACTCAAATCTCTTTGTAAATCCAGTTTTTCTACCAGCATTTCAAACTGATAATCCTGATTTTCAAATGCTTTAAAAGAATTTTCTTTGACTTCTGCTAAAAATTCAATAAAGGTTTTCGTAGCTACTGGTTCATTTCTCATGGCAAGTGTATTTACAAACATTCCGATAACATTCTCTAAATCGTCATGTCTTCTTCCGGCAATCGGTGAGCCAACAATCAAATCTTCCTGACTTGTATATTTATGTAATAGAATATTAAAGGCTGCTAATAGCGTCATATATAGGGTTGCCCCATTTTTAAAAGATAACTTATTTAATTTATCTAATACGTTTTCTTGTAAAGAATAAACTAATAAATCTCCCTCATAACTCATAACAGAAGGACGTGGAGCATCTGTAGGCATATTCAATACTGGAATCGCACCCTGGCGCACATCTTCTACAAAAGTTGATAACCAGTATTCCTCTTGCTTTTTCATCTCTTCAGATTGGAATAGCTCATTTTGCCAGTTAGCAAAATCTTTGTACTGTATTTTTATTTCTGACAAATTTTTACCTTCATAGAGGCCTGTCAATTCCCTAAAGAGAATCTCCACTGAAGCTCCATCAGAAATAATATGATGCATATCCAAAATCAATCCATGCTGTTCCCCACATTGTACAAGACCCACTCTAAATAATGGGGCTGTATTTAAATCAAATGGCTGAACAAATTCATCAATAATTTCTGGAAGTTCATCTTTTTCTGCTTTCAAATACTGGATTTTAAAATCAACATTTTCATGAATTTTCTGTACTGGTTGACCTTTTACCAAGGCAAAAGAAGTTCTTAAAGATTCATGCCGTTGTATTAATCTCTTCCATGCATTTTCAAAAGAAATAAAATCCAATTCTCCGAATACCATTTTAACCATAGGAATATTATAAGTTACATCATCTCCAGAAAGCTCTCTTAAAGCAAATAACCGCTTTTGAGCAGAAGAAACTACATAATGCTCCTGTTTCTCAACTGGTTTGATTTCTGTATAGACAGTCTCCTCAGTACCACAAATATATTCTACAAGCTTTTTAACTGTATTATATTTAAATATAGCTTTTAATGGAAGTTCTACATTAAATATTTTAAACACTCTAGATGCCAACTGTGTCGCTTTTAATGAATGTCCACCTAATTCAAAGAAGTTGTCATTAATACTTACTTTTTCAACTCTTAAAATCTCTGACCATATCCTGGCCATTTTTTCTTCTTCTTCATTTGCTGGAGCAACATATTCTCTACTCTTAATACTTTCATCAGATTTTGGTAAAGCTCTTTTATCAAGCTTACCATTAACTGTTAATGGTAGCTTTTCTAGTTGAATAAAAAATGCTGGAATCATATAATCTGGTAAAGTTTCAGAAAGAATTTCTCTAAGCTCTACTACTTGAATCTCAGTATCAGAAACAATATAAGCACATAAATATTTGTTTCCACCTTCATCTTCTCTGTCAATTACAGCTACCTCTTTGATCTTTTCAATTTCCAGCAACTGATTTTCAATCTCTCCAAGCTCAATCCGAAATCCTCTAATTTTTACTTGATAATCAACTCTTCCTAAGAATTCAATATTACCATTGGGAAGCATTCTCGCCAGGTCACCCGTTTTATACATTTTCTGACTTGAAGCATAAGGGTTTTGGACAAATTTTTGATTAGTCAATTCTGGACGATGTAAATACCCCCGGGCCAGTCCTTCTCCAGCAATACATAAGTCACCTGCTGCTCCAATTGGCTGTAAATTATTATTTTTATCTAAAATATAAATCTGTGTATTAAAGATTGGTTTACCAATCGGTATATTTCGCTCATTTTCATTAACGACAAAACTCGTTGTTACTACCGTGTTTTCAGTTGGGCCATAGTTATTAATCAACTCATATGATTGCTCTTTGTAAATTTTAAGTTTATCTCCACCAGTAAGTAGTTTTCGCAGTGAAGTGTTCCCAGTTTCCATAAACTGTTCACAAATTTGAGTCGGTAAAAAGCTGATTGTAATCGAGTTAGTTGTAAAATATTCATTCAATTTTTCAGCATCCCAGCGAA
The DNA here is from genome assembly GCA_030627905.1 of Halanaerobiales bacterium. Lineage (GTDB taxonomy): Bacteria > Bacillota > Halanaerobiia > DY22613 > DY22613 > JAGMES01. The sequence goes on along the minus strand of DAOVRZ010000083.1, from coordinate 3,914 downwards.
TCTCATCTAAGATCACATGAATTGTTGCACCCGCGATCAGATAGGGGAATATCTCCCATACTGACGCATCAAAACCAAATCCAGCGTATTTAGTGCTTTGATCATTAGAGGTAACTTCATAATAACTATTGTGCCAGGTTACGAGATTTATTAAGGATCTATGTTCAATCATAACCCCTTTGGGTTGTCCAGTTGAACCAGATGTATAAATTATATATGCCAAATTATTAGAATAATTTATTGATTTTAAATTTCCAACTTCACCTGTATATACCCCAGAATCATTAAGCAAAATAATTTCTCCATCAAAAAGTACTTCCTCTTTCAAATGTTTCTGGGTCAATAAAATTTTCGCTTTACTATCTTTCAACATATACTCAATTCTAGCCTGTGGATATTGAGGATCAATTGGTAAATACGCTCCTCCAGCTTTTAAAATACCCATAATTCCAACAAACATCTCCAACGATTGATCAACCATGATCGCTACGATCTCTTCTGATTGAACTCCTTCTTCTCTTAACCTCCTGGCTAATTGATTCGACTTTTGATTTAACTCACAATAGGTCAATTGCTGTGTTCCAAATACAACTGCTATCTCGTCTACTGCTCTTTCTACTTGTTCTTCAAATAATTGAGATATTGTTTTTTCTTTTGGAATTGAAACAGATAGACCACTCAATTTAGCTAAAAGTTGTTTTTTCTCCTCTTCTGAGACAATACTGATTTTTTGAACTAACTCTTCTGAATTAGAAAGCATTGCATCAATTAGATGATTCATGCTCTTTAAGATTCTTTCAACTGTCTCTGTTGTAAATAAGTCAGCATTATAAATTACTTTACCCATGATTGTTTTATCATTCGCAAAAGAAATTGTGAGATCATAATTCGTCAATTCAAATACTGAATCAAGACTTAACGAAAACGCATTATTCTTTAGTGTGATTTGCGGATAATTTTCAAATGCGATCATTGAGTTAAACATCTCACCAATTTGATCTATATTACTTCTACTTTTTAGTTCAGTCAGCGGTACATACTCATAATCTCTAATTTCCACTAACTGATCATTTACTTTTGTTACTAAATCTTTTATTGTTTCATTTTCTTCTGTTTTAATTACAATAGGTAGAGTATTGATCAAGATACCAACAATTTTTTCTACATTTTTAACTGAAAGTGATCTTCCCGAAACTGTCATACCAAAGCAACTTATATCCGTATTATTATATCTTTGTAATAACAATCCCCAGGCTGTTTGTAAACATGAATTAACTGTTATATTATTATTTCTACAAAATTCATTTATCTCGTCAGTTTTTTTCTGATCAATCTCAAAATGTATCTCGCGTGAATTTTTTATTATTTCATTCTGTGAAGTTGGATAGTCTCCTTGTAATAATGTTGGCTCTGATAAATCTCGCAGGTAATTTTTCCAGAAACTAAATGCTTTATTACGATCCTGTTTTTTGAGCCATTCCAAATAATTAGAAAACTGAACAGCTGGTTCAACTGGCAATCCCCCTTGATTTGCCAGACAGTCATAAATCTCTAAAAAATCTTTCAAAATAAGTTGTAAGCTCCAACCATCTATTAAAATATGATGGAAAGACCAACACATCAAATATTTTTCGCGTGACAATTTAACAATCAAAAGTCGATTCAACTTACCATTTTCAAAATCAAATGGCTTGTTTAAATCTTTCTCTTTAAGATCATTAATATATTTGTCCTTTTGAGTATCCTCTAAATCTGAGATATCGTAAACATAGATTTCTGATTCTTTTTCTCTTAAAACAATTTGTACAGGAACTTTGGATTCTTTCCAGATAAAATCTGTTCGAAAAACCTCATATCTATTTACTATTTGCTGCCAGGTTTCTTTTAATAAATCCAGATCTATCTTTCCCTCTATATTAAAACAAACCTGTTGACAGTAATTTCTCCCTTCTTGATTTAGAAGGTTGTGGTATAACATCCCTTCTTGTAATGGAGTTAGTGGATTTATTTTTAGTATTTTACTCACTTTAACACCCCCAAAAAACTATGTATAATATCAATTATATTTTTCTAAAAGTAATTCAAAACTATCCTGATCAAATTGTTCTTCAACTTCAAAATCTGAAACTGTATAGGTTTGATTCGTTTGATTCATACAATGCTCTATAATTTGATTCATACAATCTACATATGTACTCTGAATTCTTCTTATCAGGTCTTCTTTGAAATACTTCGCATTATACCCTAAAATTAGCTGTAATTTACCATTAATGACCATACCATTCAAGTCGATCTGATAATCATGTCGATTATCCTGATGCCAACTTGGGCCAGCATCTTCTTCACAATGTGATAATAAGTGTGAACGATCTGTGTTCAGATCAAATTGGCCCAAATAATTAAACGAAATCTCTGGAGTCAAACTTATTAGCTGTGTTTCATTCTTTAAATATCTCGCAATTCCATAGTTAATGCCCTTATTCGGTATTTTTCTAAGACTTTCTTTAACATGTTTAATAGTTGATTCAATATTTTCTTGTTTTTCAAAATAAACTGGGTATGAGCTGGTAAACCAACCAATAGTTCGTGATAAATCAACATCTTCCAATATTTCTTCTCTGCCGTGTCCTTCAAGATTTATTAGAAGATTTTCTGTTTCCATTACTTCAGTAATAGTCATAGTTAACGATGCCAATAATATATCATTAATTTCTGTATTATAAGCCCAATTAATTTTTGTCAACAATTTTTCAGTCTGCTCTTCATCCAGTTCGATTGTTAATGATTTATCATCTTTAAAAGAATGCTCATCATCGACAGAATAAGCTAATAATTTAATCTTTGATATATCAATTTGGGTCCAATATTCAACATCTATATCCCATGTTTTTACATAATCATTTAATTGTTTACTCCAATCCTTAAATGAAGTTGTTTTTAACGGCAATAATTTACTTAGATTAGACTCATATAAGTTTTCAATATCTTCTAATAAAATTCTCCAGGAAACACCATCAACAACCAAATGATGAACTATAATCAATAATCTTTTTCCATGTTCCCCTAAATCAAATACAATCACTTTAATTAACAAATCTTTTTCTAAATCTAAACTGTTTTGAATCTCCACACTGATCTCTTTTAATTTAGCATTTTGTGCATCATATGAATATCCAACCAAACTAATTACGTCTAATTTAAAATCAACTTCATCCTCTGAACGATTTAACTGGATAAACTGATCTTCAGTAAATTTATAACCCACACGCAATGCATCGTGATGAACAATAATTTTTTTAAATACATCTTCCAATCTCTCTAAATCCACATTATCTCTTAAAATGAAAAGGTTAGTCTGATTAAAGTATTCAGGATGATGTAAATTTTGTTCAAAAAACCATCTTTGAATAGGAGTCAGTAAAACTTCACCCACAATCTCTTCTTGCGAAATAGCTTTTGTCCGTTTTACATAATCTACATTCTTTAACAGCAGAGATATTGTTTTATATTTAAATACATCTTTCACTGTAAGATAAATTCCCTGTTCTTTTGCTCTTGCTAGAATTTGAATTGCTTTAATTGAATCCCCACCCAGAGCGAAGAAGTTGTCAGTAATACCAACCTGATCAACCCCAAGAAATTCTCCCCAAAGTTGAGCTAGCTTTTCTTCATCAGAATTGGTAGGTGCAACATACTCTTTATCAATACTTCTTTCTGGCATTGGTAATGCTTTTCGATCTACTTTTCCGTTTGCATTCAATGGCATTTGATCCAGACAGATAAAATATGCTGGTATCATATAATCTGGTAGTTCTTTAGCTAAATATTCTCTTAGATCATCTACAGATAATTCATCATCAGAAACTATATAAGCACAAAGATATTTATTATTAGAATCTACTTTATCTACCACT